>CALAEB010000363.1 GCA_937890875.1 uncultured Anaerolineaceae bacterium
GCCTGAAACCATGAGCTTCGATCAGGGTGCGATGGTTGAGCCGCTGGGAGTCGCCATGCACGCGGTGAATCTGACACCGTTTCTTTTAAGCGAAACGATGGTAATCATCGGAGCCGGGACGATCGGATTGCTGAGTTTATTGTCCGCCCGGATGAAAGGCGCCGGAGAGATCATTATCGTCGATAACAACGAATACAGGCTGCAAGCCGCAAAAAAACTCGGCGCTGATTTTGCCGTAAATTCCAAAGAAACCGACCCAATTCAATTGATTAAAGACCGGACCCGCGGCGCGGGCGCGCCAGCGGTTATTGAGGCCGTGGGGATAAGCGAAACGGCCAATCAATCGTTGTTGATGACCAAGAACGGCGGGAATGTCACATGGATTGGGAATTCCCAGCCGGACATACAAATCAACATGCAGCAGATCGTCACCCGAGAATTAAAACTCCGGGGAAGCTATGGCTTCGCAAGCGAGTTTACTGCCGCCATTGATGCAATCCGGCTGAACAAAATTGATCCTTTGCAGCTGGCCGAGAAAAAAATTCCGTTCGAAGAAACCGGACAAATCATTGACGATTTGGCAAACGGGATTTCCAGCTTTGTCAAAATAATTGTTCGTATATAATTAATATACGTTTTGAAACCAAAAAACTAAAAAAATCTCGCGAATAAATAATAACCAAAACGCAATGTATCACTGAATGCAAGCGCCAGTGTACAGAAATCGAGTATATATGAGAGGACCATAGTGTTGAAACAGGATGAACGGGATATCTGCTGAGAATTGCTGCCTCTTTACCATATTCCGGTTCATCTTAACCATATAAAAGGAGAATTTGAAATGTATAAAAAAATTGGGTTGTTTTTGTTAGTCGTCTGCGTGCTGTTTTCAGTTTTTGCCGTCTCCGCACAGGACAAGCCATATGAAGGTCAGACCATACGGGTTGTTCTCAGCAATCACGCCTGGACAGACGCGGTTGCGCCGATGATTCCTGAATTTGAAGAATTGACCGGGATCAAAGTCGAATGGGAATCTTATGGGGAAGAACAGCTGAATCAAAAATTGACTACGGAATTCATCGCAGGCAACGCCGGGATGGATGTTTTCATGACGCGTCCTTTGCAGGAAGGGGCCAACATGGAAATGAATGGCTGGTATCAGGACCTGAACGAATATGCCGCGGATGATGCCGATTTTGATCTCAATGATTTCACCGAAGCCTCCCGCGGGGCAACTACATTCAACGGAACGCTCACGGCCATCCCGCTGGTAACAGAACAGGAAGTCCTTTATTATCGGAAGGATATCCTCGAGGAAAAAGGCATCGCGGTTCCGACAACGCTGGATGAACTGTATGCCGCCGCAGAAGCCCTGAATGATCCCGCCAATGACTTCTATGGGTTCGTCGCCAGAGGCCAGCGCAGTCCATTGGTGACACAGCTTTCCGCCTATATTTATAGTTACGGCGGCGACTGGTTTGACCGGGAAACCTACGCCGCAACATTAAACACGCCGGAAACCCTCGCGGGCATCGAAATGTACAGTTCTTTGCTGAAAAACTTCGGTCCTCCGGGAGTTCTGAATATGCACTGGGCGCAGTGTATCGGCATCTTCAACGAAAAGAAAGTCGCGCTGTACACAGACGCCTCTTCACTTTATCCCAACCTGCTGGATCCGACCAAATCGGATGTCGCTGAAGTGACCGGCGTCGCCGTGTTCCCTGCCGGGCCGGAGGGTTCCGTTACCTACGATATCACCGCCTGGGGGCTCGCGATGTATGCCGACTCGCAGAATAAAGACGCGGCATGGGAATTCATCCGCTGGGCGACCGGAAAAGAAAACTCGCTCTTCATCCAGGGAGAAAAAGCGCAGCAATTGGCGCGCACTTCCGTTTGGAATAACCCGGAAGGGATTAAATCGTTCCCCGCAGACTGGGCCGCGGCTGTCGCCGCTTCCGTCGGCGCCCGCAGTTATGACCGTCCGTTGATAACGGCAGTCACCGAAGCCCGGGATATCATCGGCGGCATCGTCGTAACGGCGATCGAGGGCGGTGATTATATAAAAACTGCTGACGAAGCCAATGCACAGTTCCAGGCTTTGCTGGATCTTGAAAAATAATCAGACCTTCTTGAAACGTTAACAAAACTGGTTCACCCGTTTTCACAGCTGACTGCTTCCTGAGATGGAAGCAGTCAGC
>CALAEB010000364.1 GCA_937890875.1 uncultured Anaerolineaceae bacterium
GGTGAGCGGTACGAGATTCAGCCGGATGAGGTGGAGGTGCGGGCAAACGCGCATGCCGGATTTGTAGTTGCATCCAGCGGCGCGAATATCGCCGCGCTGGAAACGAGGCTGACGCCTGAATTGGTGAAGGAAGGGCTGGCGCGGGAGTTCGTGCGCCGGGTGCAGGACCTGCGGAAGACGGCCGGGCTGGAGATTTCGGACCGCATCAATGTGGTCTATGAGGCCAGTCCGCTGCTGGCGGAGGCGATTGCGGAGAACGGTGCCTATATCGAGAATGAGACGCTGGCGCTGTCGTTGCAATCCGGCACTGTACCGTCCGACTGGGCGACTGTTGAGGATGCGGTTGACGGCGAAACGGTCAAGGTGGGGTTGCGGAAGGCGCAGTAGGCGAAAAAGTGCAACCGGAGCGGAATCTTATGATTCCGCTCCGGTTATAATCCATGTTGAAACGGCTTAGTTTTCGCTAATGATGTTGTCGACGGAGAAATAGATAGTTTTTTTATCTTTGGCAGGGGAGAATTTGAGCACGATATTTTCCTGCTGGAGTAGATACTATTCGGACTATTAATATATTTTTTTTGTTGAGCTTGATCATCACTAAGCCATTTTTATTGATATTTCTACTCTAATTTATCCTCGAGGTTTTCAGTACGAGTTGCACAGTTAAGCTAAAATCTATTTTTTACACTATACCCTTTGGACTGATTTTATCGGATTTCATGCGCTCCGTCTTACGAAGTTCTGTCGCAGCCCATCGTATATCGTATCGCCACGTGTAGAATAAATCGTTGGATTTTCTTAATTCATCTTCGTATGTATTCCATATGTATTTGCATACACCGACAATAGTAGCATTTCCGCCCAACATCTCCAACGAATCATATAATAAATCTGGTAAATCGTGCCTGTTCATGTTTAGTCATCTCCTTGTAATTTTTTAAGTGATAAGCAAATGTGATGAATGATTGCTGTTCATTATAACTATTGATTTCTTAATCTACATGTCAAAATAAAGCAGTTTTCGATTGATTCTTTCCATGTCAAATTTTTGAAATGTAGCTCGTTATATTGATGATCAGGCTTCTATATGATCTTGATTAAGTAAAGACTTTTTAATTTAATCATAAACGCCAAAAAACGCTAAATGTATACAATCGATTCTTATAAAGATGCTCCAACGGTTAGTTTGGAAGCTTATATAGCATAATTTTTTCGATACCATTAGCTATAGGCTGAGAAATAAGAATATCTAATGTAATATTTGCTATGGGCCAAGGAAAATCGCATAACCTATTTATCTGGCTTTTCCACTGCCATTTATGTAATAATTTATATTTGTAATTATAGGAAATTCCTTTGGATTTCCTGATATCGCATCGTCGCCAAGGCGCTCGGCTTGCCCTTCTCGCAAAACGATAGTTTGGCCAGCTTGGGAACGACCCGCTCAACGACGATCTTCCCATCGACTAATTTGGATTCCAGCGCTCTCAGCGCTTCCAGGAATCGCGGGTCATCTTTTGCCCGATCGTAAAATGACAGGACATAGACGTAGACAAAAAGATTATAGTTACGGAAGGGATACTCGACCTGCATGAATAATGTGCCGATGCCATAGTGACAGGGGCCGATCGGCCGTCGGGTGGTCCAATGCTCCAGCAGGAAATCCACGGTCTTGTCAAGCGCCGGCTCTTTATTGAGAAAATGGCTGAAACGGAATGCGTTCAGTGCGGTGAGTGTGGGATGCGGATTGGAATACTCCGTTTCCGGTCCGCGGCCAAAACTGAATTTGTTGCAGCGCCAGCCTCCGTCCGTATACTGCGTATCCAACAGGTGCTGGAAAGTCTTTTGCAGTCTGGCGTCCGCGGCGTATCCCATGTGACAAAGCACATTCGCGGCATTGACGGTGTGACAGGGATAAATAGCACCTTGGGGATAGACTCGAAAACTTCCGTTTTCCTGCCAGATACTGAAAATTAATTCGGCGGTCTCTTTCAGCACCGGTTCCGCAGGCGCCATACCCAATTCCAGCAGATAGTGCGCGCTCTCCAGCGTCGAGAATGGCGCGCCTTTGATCAGCCGTTTATCCGGTGTGGTCCAAAAATCGGCTCCGTTATCATGTCTGTGGGACAGTATTGCGTCAATATCCGGTAAATATTGTTTTTCCGCAGCCATTTCTTTCACTTTTTCTCACAGTCACTGATAATCTTGTATTGCATCTTCATTCTTCGTCGTATTCCCATTATTGGGGGTGAAGGTCTCACGAAGCCTGGCTTGTGGCGAGTTTTTGTCCAATTGCATGATCTCGATGAGGACGCCATTCGGATCCTGGAACCAGCACTGTAAATTCAAATCCATACCGGTCGTGAGAGGTCTGTAAAGATCAATGCCAACCGCTTGAGCTCTCTCGATAACAGCCGTAATATTGTCAACCTCAAGACAGAAATGAGAGAATTTTTGCTCAACAGGAATATCCTGTTCATTTTTTATCGGCGCATCGCTATAGAATAATTCGATAAAATCCCCATTCGCATTCGCTAAATACTCGATCCAAGGTTCGCCCGTGGTTTTTTTTAATGCAAAACCGTGCGTGAATCCAAGTAATTTCTCATAGAAATCAATGGTCTCGTTCATTTTATCGGTGTAAAACGCAATGTGTGAAATTTTGCCTGTCATGATTGTTCCTCGATTCAAATCCGGATTTCTACGACCTGGTTATTCGGGAGGACCAATGATCCGAATATAATTCGTGCTGGTTTTCCATTCCGCTAACTTTTCAATTGACTGCTTTATTGTAATCCGAACGCATATTTTTGCTTTTCCGAAAAATAACCCGCAAACTCTTCGATAAAATAGGCCCGGCGGCTGTAGGTGCCGCTGTGATCGGTCCGCCGGCGGATTTCCCCCTGATATTCGGCTGACTCTTCATTCAGCGGCATCCAGGAAATGAGGCGGTAGTTGGGTGTGTTGGGGATCAGGGTGCTTAATTCCAGCATCCACAGAAGCGTTCCATCCTGTCTGAAAAACGGAACGGGCAAGCCGAAAGGCTGCTGATAACTGTCGATTTTTTCAAGACTGGTGGTCCACATCTCATTAAAGCGGTGTGTGCCCTGCAATAATTCAAGCAGCGCTTGATAGTGTTCATCCTGGTTCCTGCGGAATTCCTCTGTTTCCCGGTAGAACTGGTTCAACTGCATCTGATAGTAAGCCTCACTGTACGGACCGCGCAGCGAATATCGCAGACTTTGCGGCGAGTACTTGGGGCTTCCGCCCCGGCTGGCCGTGAGCCGGTGCCACCAACTCCAGTATTTCATGTCCTCTTCCGTGTAACCGGCCAGCGCCATTTCGTAACTGGTCGAGGCCCGGATACACCAATATTCATCGACAACGAAACAGAATACCGGCCAATTTGAAAAATGTTTTTTCCAATCGTTGGCAAAGGAGAAATTTTTCTCCCGCTCCCCTTCCAAAATCTCCAGATCATGCAGCAGCCTTTTTAATTGCAGCCGGTTCTTCACCGGAATATCCGGATACAAAGCAATCAGCCGCCGCAGCTCTGAGGTCGTCAGCACTTTCATGGCGCGATGGGAGTGCTCTTTGATGAACCATTCGACAATCGCCGTCAGCCGGTCCCCGCGCAGCTCAGGAGTATTTCCGCTGACTCTGCGGGCGGATTCTCCTTCATTGGTCCATTGTTTGAATGACTTTTCTCCGATTTCGCCCAGCGCCGGATTGATCTTATTCAGTTCTGCAAGGACGATTTTATGATCCACGCCGCTTCGCCTGACCCAGAGTGAAAGGATATATCCGCTTTCCTGAGCAGTATCAAGGAATTGATTTGTTCCGTTTTGGGAACTGGTGTGGTCCATTCTTTCTTCCCTGCTTTTCCTGATTTTTACATTGACGTGTATCGAATTGTTTTTCTATAATGGAGAAACTTCAGTTTTATTGTACCCGGATTAACTTATTTTAATCGGAATTGTAAGGGAGGTGCGGCGAAAGAAATAATTGATTCATAATCCCCAAAGCAGTCCAAAAATTTGAAAGAGGAGATAAAGATGAAAAAAATTGCGGTCATTGGCAGTTCCGGCGGACATTTATTTGTTCTGGGCGGAAAAGACCCGCAGGGTTTGCTGGATGAGATCATCCGCCAATCCCAAGCGGCGGGATTTGAAGTTACGCATGTTGCTTTTGTTGCCGCGTCTTCTTCGATGGATCATATCACGGAGAAGACGACAGCGAGGTTATTTACACAGTCTGATTCCGGACCTGTCTCGAGCCAGCCGGCTTCCTTGGAAGAGGTCAATATGCTTGCGCGGGCAGCGTCCGAAAAAATTGCCGCTGCGATCCGCGGCAGAGAAGTGGATGCGCTGATATTGGTCAGTGCCGATCCGAAAGACTTAAACAAAGAGGTCATTGCCGCTGCCGCGGAGATGAAGATTCCGGTAGCCGGGACCGGCGGGACCTCGATTTCCGATGCGCGCGCTTTGGGTGCGAATGTCATTTCGGCATCCGGGACGACGGGCACGACAAACCGGTCCAGAGCGGTCGGATATATTTCTGCTTTTGCCGGCGAATGGAAGACCAAATATACGCCGGTTATCGGAAAAACGATTGAAGCGGACACCGGCAATATTTGGAGCCGGATTAACTTCCGCAGTATTATGATGAGCTCACTGCCCGGCTTTATTGCCATGGCACTGATTCTTGCGATCGGAAAAATTCCCGCTCTCTCGCCCACCATCGGGCCGCTGTTTGATAAATTAATCGCGGCACTGCCGGTTATTGTGGCCGTTGTCGCTGCGAAACAAGTCTCCGGCCTTGATGAAGTCGGGATTGTGGCCGGTGTGGTTGCGGGCGTACTCTCAACCGACGGCGGCATCCTGGGCGGGATTGTCGGCGGTATCGGCGCCGGAATTCTGGCCAGTTATTTACTGAACTGGTCATTCCGGATGCGATTCCCTGCCACAACGGCCAGCCTGATCGCGGGCGGTATCAGCGGTCTACTTTCCGGCTTGCTGGTATATCTGATTTTAGCCCCGATCACCTTATGGCTTGGGAACGGAATTCGCAGCCTGATCGAAACGGCGATTGCCTTTAACCCGGTGATAGCCGGAGCGGTAGCCGGCGTGTTAATTTGGCCGGCGATCATCGGCGGTGTTTATCACGCGGCGATCCTGCCGATCGTTTTGCTCGAGATGGAACAGACGGGTTACAGCTTTTTGGGTGCGATTGATATGACCGGTTTGGTGATGGTTTCCGCCGGGATTACGCTTGCCAATATCATCGCGCCGAAACAAAAGAGTGAAGCGTCTGTTGCGCTTCCGGGCTTCCTGGTGAATATCGGTTTCGGTACTTTTGTTGAAGCGGCCTATCCATTCATGTTTGCGGACAAACGCGTGTTCGGCTCCGCATTGTTTGCGGCGATGGTTTCCGGCGCGCTCTGCGGTCTGTTCAATGCGCGCGGTACGGCGTATGTGCCCAGTATTGTCGCTCCCGGCCTTTCCAACAACCCGACCGGTTTTCTGATTGCCATGCTGGCTGCGCTGGTGATTGCCTGTGGGCTGACCATCTTTTTCAACAAAACAGCCGCAAATCGAAATTTGCGGGAACCTTCTGAATAAAGAGGAATGATGTGGTTCTCCTGTTTTTGCGCGAAGCGCAAAAACAGGAGAACTATGGAATCTTCTTTCCATCAGTCGAATCGCTAACAAAACAGCTGGGAAGAATGAGATTCCGGACATAAATTAGTTTATTTGAGGAGATTTTTATGATTATTGGCGATATGGCACGAAAACGTGCGTTTGGATTGAAGAAAGTTAAAGATGCGATTGAATTGCATGGCGGAACGACGCTGCTGGCCACCGGGATCACCGGTGATGACGCACGTTTTGCGCTGGCGGCCGTGAATGCCGGCGCCCGGCTGCTCGAACCGAACCATCCCGCGGTTGCGCTGGCGCGCGGGCATAAAGGCGTCAGTAGCATGCATGCTGCCGAAGAGATCCGGCATGAGATTCCTTTCGCTGAAATGTGCAAAGTCACGGCCGGTGTCCGGGCTGTGGTCGGGCATGAAATTTATATCACCGTCGGAGTGCCGGGTTCCTTTACCGAAACAATGCCGACGCCGTTCACAGAGGAACAGGCATTTCAGCTTTCGCTGAGCGGTGCGGATGGCGTGCACACCCACAAATCCACTTTCGAAGATCTGAAGGATGTCGTTACGCTTTGCCATCGATATGGCATGCTGGTTGATGCCTATATCGCCCATCCTTCTGACCGGCACCTGTTCGGCATACCTGCGGAAACTCCGGAAGAAGTGGCCGATACGGCAAAAAAGATGCAGGATATCGGCGTTGATCTGATCGGGCTGATGACAGGAATGAGTTATGAAGGTGTTGCCGCGGGCGAAATTGCCGCTCCGGTCCGTGTCCGGCTTGAGGCGATGCTGAAGGCTGTGTCCGTCCCGACGCTGGCGGAAGGCGGTATTAACACGATCAATTTCAAGGCTTTTATAGGGACCGGCGTGAACATTCTGGTGGTCGGCACCGCTTTCGACGACATTGCCCGGAAAGCGGTCAACGATACAGTCGGAGTCTTCCTGAAAAGATAGCGTATTCTGTTTCTGATCGAATCAAAAAACACCTGATGCTAGCATAAATCAGGTGTTTTTTTGATAGGTTCAAATTTTGAAAAGAAGAAGCATCTGTTTAATCCAGCACCCATTCCTCACGCAGTTTGGGTACATCGGTCACCAGCTGTTTCGTATAGGCGCTCTGCGGATGCAGAATCACGTCTTCCGCGGACCCCTGCTCAACAATTTGACCGGATTCCATAATATAAATCGTGTCGCTGATGTAATAAGCCAGCCCCAGGTCATGCGTGATAAACAGGATGGTCATCCGGTTCTCATTGCGCAGTTCCATCAGCATGTCCAGGATCGTGGAGCGGGAACAGGCGTCGATCATGGAAGTCGGCTCATCCGCGATCAGCACTTTGGGCTTCATCATAAAAATGCGGGCAATCATCAAGCGCTGCATCTGCCCGCCGGAAAGCTCGAAAGGATATTTGTTATATAACTCTTCATACTTCAGGTTGACAAATTGGCAGGCGTTCCGCATTTTGTCCTGCTTCTCGACCAGCGGCAGATACCCCAGCCCCTGCAGGTTCAGACAATCGTTGAGGATCTTCTCCACCCGGAAAAACTGATTAAAGGTGGAAAACGGGTCCTGGAAGATGGCCTGAATATTCTGCCAATAGGCAAGCCGGGCTTTCTGCGAGCGCAGATTCCGCGGGACACCTTTGTATTCGATTTTCCCGCTGGTCTCTTTCAGCAATCCAAGCAATATTTTGGATAAAGTGGTTTTTCCGGAGCCGGATTGACCGACCAGCGAAATGATTTCGCCCTCGTGCATTCGGAAATCGACATCCCGCACGGCATGAACCGCTTTTTTCCCTGCGCCGAAAATTTTGTTGACTTTTTTCGTTTCCAGCAGGGTATGCTCAAACACTTTTTCGCCCATCGAAAACCTCCATTTTTTCGCGTTCCCGGTCGGTTTTGTGCAGCTCCCGCAGCTCGCTCTCCGAGAAAATGCAGCGGGAATAACGGCCATTGCCGAATGGAATGATTCCAATACGTTCCGGCTGCCGGCAGCGCGCCTCAGCGTAAGCACAGCGGTCGGCGAAACGGCAGCCCGGCGGAACCTTTTTCAGGTTCGGCGGCGCTCCCGGGATCGCGATCAGCTTCTGCGCCTTCATCCCTTCTTCCGGGACGATGATCGAGCCCATTAATGCGTGCGCATAAGGATGGATCGGATCAAAGATCACCTTTTCGGCGCTTCCCTTTTCCACAAATTCCCCGGCATACATAACGGCGATGTCGTCCGCCACATGCCGCAGCAGTGGCAGCTCGTGCGTGATAAAAATCATCGATTTTACGAATTTGTCCTCCATCATTTTCTTCAGCATGGCGATGACGATTTTCTGGCTGCTGACGTCCAGTGCGGAAGAAGGTTCGTCCGCAATCAGCACGTCCGGGTTCAGCAGGCTGGAAAGCGCGATGACAGTGCGTTGCTTCATGCCGCCCGAGAGTTCATTCGGGTAAGCGTTCAGCACGCGGTCCGGC
>CALAEB010000365.1 GCA_937890875.1 uncultured Anaerolineaceae bacterium
ATTCACGGATGGCGGATGGGATGTTGACCCGCCGGATCAGGTCGCGCACGGCCTGGATCAGATTTTCGATCTGTTCTTCTTTGCCGCCGCCGCCGAAGCCCATAAACCTGGAGATCTGCGCATATTTCTCATCTGCGATAAATTCGGAATATTTCGGGAAAATGGCGAATTTGGTCGGCTTCTGGGAATTATATTTGATCACATGCGGGAGCAGCAGCGCGTTGGCCCGTCCATGCGCGATGTGAAACTCGCCGCCTAATTTATGTGCCAGCGAATGATTGATTCCCAAAAAGGCGTTGGTGAAGGCCATGCCGGCAATACAGGACGCGTTATGCATCTTCTCACGGGCAACCTTGTCGCTCGGGTCGTCCCAGCTGCGCGGCAGATAATGGAATACCATTTCGATCGCTTTCAGCGCCAGCCCGTCGGTGTAATCCGACGCCAGCACAGATACATACGCCTCAATGGCATGGGTCAGCACATCCAATCCGGTATCGGCAGTGATTGTTTTCGGCATGGTTGCCACAAACTGCGGATCGATGATGGCGACATCCGGGGTCAACTCATAGTCAGCCAGCGGATACTTGATATTCCCGTTTTTCTTGTCGGTGATCACCGAAAAAGAGGTGACTTCAGAGCCGGTGCCGCTGGTGGTGGGGATTGCGACCATCTGCGCCTTTTTCCCCAGGTTGGGGAAGTGGAAGGCTCTTTTCCGGATATCCATGAATTTCAAGCGCAGTCCGTCAAAGCTGGTTTCCGGATTTTCATAAAACAGCCACATCCCTTTTGCCGCGTCAATGGCGGAGCCGCCGCCCAGCGCGATGATTACGTCCGGCTGGAAAATTTCCATTGCGTGGACACCCCGCTCGATCGTTTCAACCGAGGGGTCCGATTCCACTTCCGAGAAGATCTCATATTGGATATGCTGCGGACGTTTCTGCAGATAATAAATCGCTTTATTCACGTACCCCAACTGAAGGATTGCCGGATCGGTCACGATGAATGCCCGTGAGATGTTCGGCATTTTCTCCAGGTATTGGATGGACCCGTTTTCAAAGTAGATTTTCGGCGGGATTTTAAACCATTGCATATTGACTCTCCTGTTGGCGATTCGCTTTTTGTTAACCAGATTGACTGTGGAAACATTGGCTGTCGTCGAATTTCTGCCATAGGAGCCGCAGCCTAATGTCAGGGAAGGTGTGTTGGTATTGTAAATATCGCCGATCGCACCCTGCGAGGAAGGTGAGTTGACGATGATACGACCGACCTTCATTTCCTGGCCGTAACGGACCGTGAGCTCTTCGTTGTCGCTGTGGATCACGGCGGAGTGTCCGAGCCCGCCTAATTCCAGCATTTGCTGTGCAAATCGGAATCCCTGTTTCTCATCTTCGCAAACGAAATAAGCCAGCACCGGCGAAAGTTTTTCAAATGAAAGCGGATAATTACGGGAAGGCTCCGGCAATCTGGCGATTAAAATTTTTGTGGCGGCCGGAACGGAAACCCCGGCTTTTTGCGCAATTTCCGCTGCCGGATGGCCGACGATTTCCGGATTGACAGTCAGTTTTTCCGGATTGATGACGACGTTGGAGACTTTTTCGGTTTCTTCCTCATTCAGGAAATAACAATCGTTTGCTTTCATGAAAGCTTCAAACGGCTCCTGAATGTCCCGGTCAACGATGACTGCCTGTTCCGACGCACAGATCATGCCGTTATCAAAGGTTTTCGAGATGATCAGGTCGGTGCAAGCCCGGTTTACGTTGACATCTTTGTTGATATAGCAGGGGACGTTTCCGGGTCCGACGCCCAGCGCCGGCTTCCCGGCACTGTAAGCCGCGCGCACCATACCGCTGCCGCCGGTCGCCAGAATCAGCGATACGCCGGGGTGATTCATCAGCCGGTCAGTGGCTTCGACAGACGGGGTTTCGATCCATTGGATGCAATGTTCGGGAGCGCCGTGTTTTATCGCGGCTTCTTTCAGGATTCGCGCCGCTTCCACAGAGCTTTTCTGTGCGGAAGGGTGGAACCCGAAGATAATAGGGTTCCGGGTTTTGATGCAGATCAGGCTTTTGAACATGGTTGTCGAAGTGGGGTTGGTCACCGGCGTGACGCCCGCGACAACGCCGACCGGTTCGGCGACTTCAATGTATCCCTCCAGCTCATTTTCTTCCACGACGCCGACCGTTTTCTGTTTTTTAATGGAATGCCAGATATATTCTGTCGCAAAGATATTTTTAATATCTTTATCTTCAACAATCCCGCGGCCCGTTTCTTCATATGCCATTTTGGCAAGCGGGAAATGGTTGTCTAATCCGGCCAATGTCATTGCGTGCACGATTTCATCGACTTTCTGCTGGTCCATCGTCATGAAATCCTTGAGCGCGGCTTCCGCTTTGGTCACCAAATCATCAATCATTGCGGTGATTGCGTTGTTTTCGGCAACCGGTTTCTTTTGTTCTTTCATTCATTCCTCCATAAGAAATGATTATCAGTGTTGTTTTTTTAGCTTTACTGATAAGTGTTGCGATAAAATGGCGAGTGAGATCGCCATGTTCTCGTTTTGGACGATTATTTCGGGCGGAGCTGTCAGCAAAACCGGGGCAAAGTTCCAAATGGCCTGAATCCCGCTTTCTGTCAGATGATCACAGGCATCCTGTGCGTATTCAGCCGGTACTGTGATAATACCGATCTGGATTTTTAACGACCGGCAGATCTCCGGCATCTTTTCTGGCGGATAAACCGGTTTCCGGTTGAACTGCTGACCGATAAGTTCCGGGTTGGTGTCGAACGCTGCGACGATGTCCAATCCATATTCCGCAAATCCCTGATAACTGAGCAGCGCCTGGCCTAATTTGCCCGTGCCGATGATCACGGCGTTATAGACGTCGTCATACCCCAGATAAGATTTTATGTCGCGGATCAGTTCCTTGACCTTGAATCCGGTGCGGGGACGGCCGCCGGAAAGGCTCGCTGCCGCAAGGTCTTTCCGCACCTGGACTTCATTCAGCCCCAATTCGTTTGCGATGGTTGTCGCAGAGATTGAAACGACGGTTGTCGGGTTGAGGGCCTCAAGATACAGCAGGTAAGCGGGCATCCGGCGTAAAGCCTGCTTTGAAACAGCGGGATTTTTTTCGAGTCTGACTGCCATCGGCTTTTACTCCTTCTTTTTATAATCAGTAAATTAATATCGATATTTATATATTGAAACATTTCGCTTGTCAATGGGTATTGTGAAAAATATGACAATCCGGAGGGTAGTATTTTTAGTCTGACTGGTAAAAGTTGAATTTATCGAAAGAAGAAACGGTGGCTCTGCTTTTGGGGCGTTCAATCCACCGATCCCACCAACCATTTCTGACTGTTCGTTTATCCGTAGTTCCGGTTAACAGTCAGATGGCAGCCAGTTTGTCGGCTGCCATCTTCATCAGCAAGTTTGAATCAGAGAGCGAAAAGCTTTCCGTATTTTGTTGTTTTGTTCAGAGGATATTTTGATATTTTAAATTACTGCGGCTGAATCGGAATGAATGATTGCCGCAGCAGACTGTCCGAATCATGTCCGGCAGTTAAAGCTGCCGCTTCCGCAGCCGCCGGTTTAGCTGTTCACTGAAGAAGAACATAACTATCCCGTAAAAGAAGAGGATGTACGGCAGGATCGCCATTGTCGTATGCGACCCGACAACACCCATCAAAGGCGGTAAGAATGTTGAGCCGATATACGCAGCGGCCATCTGGAACCCCATGACCTCCTGCGCGTTTTCTTTCCCGAAGCGGACCGGTGTTTCGTGCAGCATGCAGGGGTAGATGGGCGCACAGCCCAGACCGGCAATGATGATCCCGGCCAGGCTGAGCCCATCCGGGAGCGGAAGAATTATCAAAAGCGTTCCGGCCAGGATCAGCAGCTGCCCAAGCCGGATCATGCGCGTGTTGTTCAGCTTCATTGTGATAAAGCCGGATAAAAAGCGTCCCAGTGTGATGCCGCCCAGGAAGAAAGAAATCCAGAACGCGGCTTTCGCGCTGTCAAAACCACGTGCCTGGATCAGGTAAGTTGCACCCCACAGCATCATGGTCTGTTCGATTCCGCAATAGAGTATGAATGAAATCAGAACCGCGTGGACGCCATCTAATTTCAACAATTTTTTTATGCCGAGTGTTTTGTGTGCTGAGGGTTGAGGCTTTTCGGTTTCCGGAAAGACCTCCTGCATGACAGTTTTCCGGGTTTTGACTTTTTGCCACATTGGAAGCGTCAGAAGGATAAGCCCGGCTATGCAAAATTGAACGATGGATACGATCAGGTAACCGCTGCGCCAACTTCCTCCGCTTGTCAAAATTCCGGAAAGAATGATCGGGCCGGTCATCGCGCCCAGACCCCAGAAACTGTGCAGCCAGCTCATATGGCGGGATTCGTAATGCTCCGCGATGAACTCATTTAATCCGGCGTCAATCGCTCCGGCGCCCAACCCGAGCGGGATGGCCAGCAGCGGCAGCCAATAGAATTCCGGCGCAAGGTGAATGCCAAATAACGCGCCGGCGGTAAGTAAAATGCTGACGAAGGTAACGTTCCCGGTCCCGTATTTGCGGATGACCCGGCTGCTGAACAGACTGGAGACGATCGTTCCGCCGGCCGTTACCATGAAAATGATGCCGGCGGATTCTGTCGACACGCCGAATTCCGGCTGCATCAGGGGCCAGGCGGTCCCTAAAAGCGAGTCAGGCAGCCCCAGGCTGATAAATGCGGCATAAATGATCATCAGAAAAAATAATGCCATATAATTTCCTTTACTTTTGCAGAAAGAGTTTGGGTTCCAAGACTTCGAGGGTTGCGGCAATGATGCCGGTCTCATAATCTTTATTGAATGATTCCGTCAGGCAGATCTCCGGGATGGTATTGGGATCAAACCGGCTTTCGCACAGGCTGCGGATCCGTTCCGTGTTGTCCGCATGGATCAGGTTTCCGGAAAGAACGACTTTTTCAGGGCTGAGGATTGCGCAGATTCTGGTGATGAAGCGGGAAATCTTATCACAGAAAACGACGTTGTCCCGCTGGAATTCGGGATCGGTCCAGGGAATGTCGAACGTGTTTTTCCGGATTTCGCCGGCGTAATTCCGAAATCCTTTCTGGATTTTTCCGTCAATAAAAATCGCCGTGCCGGGAATGTACTTCTGCGGAAAATACAGGTATAAAAGCGTTGCCGAGGGGTCGATCCGCTTTCTGGCGCAATAGCCGAGACAGGCCGCGTTGACGTCGTTTTCAAATATGACCGGCAAACCATATTTCATGCGGAAATGATCCAGAAACCCGTGCCCGTTCAGTCCGCTATAGTCTGAAAGCAGCTTTCCTTCATATTCGACGCCAGGCAGCCCGAATCCGATCGCCTTTACCGCCGGAACCTGCGTTAACAGGCGTTCGACGATCGGTTCGAAATCGGACATTCGTACACGCGGAAGCGCTTTTTCTTCACTGAAGACGGGATTACCGGCCAGGTCGGCTGCCCGGTAAAACACGATGTCGTCGTTGTCGATTTCATGGGCGAAAATGACAGCCGCGTGGGCGAAACCGTTGTTGAAGCGGTACAACTGCGCGGGGCGTCCGCCGCCGGAGGGCAGTTTTTCCGCTTCAAAAATTTCCTGATTCTCCAGCAGCTGCTGAAGGATCGAATTGACGGTCACGGCGGTTAATCCGGTGATCCGGGCTAATTGCTGGACAGTGGCGGTCTGCCGTTGTTTTAAAGCTTTCCGGATAATGTTTGTGTTGGCTTCTTTCAGGAGCAGTACGTTCCCGGATACTTTTTTCATGGATTCCTCAATTAAATAAAATCTTTTATAAAGGACTTTGTTAAGTATACCGGATTATTAATCCCGATGTCGGATTCCAGTGACAAACCGGCGATTCGAAATCCAGAAGGGTTCTTCAAATTAAGAAAAGAACAAAAAAGAATCCTTTCCATATTTCGAAACGCTGATTCGAATGCCAGAGGACAATTTGGGTTGCGGCCTGAATGTCAAATAACGAGATGCATCATCCGGGACAATAGCGAAAAGATTGGCCGTGTTTTCCCTTTGTATACGAAGGGGTTCCGATGTCGGAAACAGAAAAAAACAGTGCCTGAGATGATTCCAGGCACTGTTTGCATTTTTAAATTCGGATCGGAGCGTCAAATGATCGCTCCGTCCGCGTATTGCCGGACGATTGCTTCGATTAATTGGGTGCATTTCTCCAGTCCTTCAACGGTGATATGTTCATAAGGCCCGTGCCAGGCATAGCCGCCGGTGCAGAGATTCGGGCAGGGCAGCCCATCAAAACTGAGTCTTGAACCGTCCGTTCCTCCCCGGATTGGGCGGATCAACGGTGTCAGTCCGATTTCCGCCATTGCCGCTTTAGCCTTTTCAATCAGGTGAAAATGGGTTTGAATGATCTCCGCCATATTGGAATACTGGCCCGTTATGGTGAGCGCCACGGTTCCGCTGCCGTATTTTTCATTGATGATTTTTTCGATATGCCGCAGCGTATTTTTTCTGGCCTCGAAAAGCGTGGCTGAATGATCCCGAACAATATAGCGCAGACGCGCTTTTTCGACGCTGCCGGACATATCGCACAGGTGGAAAAAACCTTCGTAATCCTCCGTGTCCTGCGGCGTTTCCGCGGACGGCAGCATCGCGTTGATTCCGAACGCAATCAACGAAGCGTTCCGCATCACATTTTTTGCGGAACCGGGATGGACGTTAAAACCATTGATTTCAAACACCGCCTCGCAGGCGTTGAAGTTTTCGAAATTGATCTCCCCTTCTTCGCCTCCGTCCAGCGTGTACGCGAATTCCGCTCCGAACCGTTCAAAGTCGAAATGGTCCGCGCCGCGGCCGATCTCTTCGTCCGGGGTGAACGCGACACAGATTTTGCCGTGAGGGCCCTTTTTTTCGAGGACCCGTTCGCAGGCGGTCAGAATCTCGGCGATACCGGCTTTGTCATCGGCGCCCAGCAGCGTGGTCCCGTCGGTTGTGATCAGCGTCCGGCTTTTGAGTCCTGTCAAATGCGGGAGAAAGAACCCGCCCGCTGTTTCCCAGGATGACATCGCCGCCGTCATAGTCCGGAATCACCTGCGGATTCACGTTTTGGCCTGAAAAATCCGGGCTGGTGTCCATGTGCGCGATGAACCCGATCGCGGGAGCTTTTTCGTACCCGCTTACGGTGGGGATATTCCCGTAAACGTAGCCGGTATCCGAAATAAAAACATCCGAAATGCCGATCGCCTTCATTTCATCCGCCAGAAAGCGGGCAAGGTCTCGTTGTCGCCCGGTCGAAGGCACGGTTTTGGACTGCGGGTCAGAAGTTGTATGGATTTTTACATAGTTAATAAAACGATCAGTTACGTTCATCAGATTTTTCTTGTATTTAGCTGTCCTTTGTCAGCATTTTGAAATACGGAAGCGATATTCGGTGATTCGCCTGTTTCCCCTTGAATCGGAGAAACAGGCGAATCACAAAAGTTTCTTCTTTATTTATGAGAGATTCTTTTCTTTCGAATTGGTATTTGTCCTGTCCGTTCCCGTTGCAGCACGCTTTGCCTTTGATCGTTTTGCTATAAAGATGAGGATCAGAATAATGATGATCACGAACAGGAGTGCCGCCAATAAAACAAGATAGGGGCAATCGGTATTCAGATCCAGAATCTTTCTCAGGAATCCGTTATTGGATTCCTGCCCGGTTGCTGAAACGGACGAAGTTCCCGGTGTCTGGACCCAGGCGGGCACGGTGACGGCATTTGCTCCGAGTGGTGTGGAAGTTGCATAGAAGCCTAAGGTTGGCTTCGGCGTGTTCGTCATCGGGAAATCGGTCGGTGTTGGCGAACGAACGGGCAGCTCCAATGAAATGGTTTCTGTCGGCAACAGGCCGGCAGCCGGTGTGGCTTCCTGCGCAGGAAGAATCGCTTGTATGGTGCTGGACAGAAGCGCTTCAATCATCCCCGGCGTTTCTGACGGAGAAATCTGTTCGGCAGCCGGTGTAGTTTGCGGGGTTGAGGATTGTGCTGGGGCGGACGTTGTTTTCACAGATGCCGGCTTTGTTTCAACTGCGGTGCTGGTCATGATTCCCGCGGTCGGCGAAGCGGCCCGGGAAATGGTTCC
>CALAEB010000366.1 GCA_937890875.1 uncultured Anaerolineaceae bacterium
CAGAAGAACAACTGAATGTTTTGGGCATATATCGGATTGCCGTCGATCAATGTGCCTGGGAAGGTTTTTACCGCTTATTTTTTACCGGCAACAAAATTTCACGTTGATTCGTTAACAGATTGCACTTCTGTTTCAAATGAAAGATGAACTTACAGGAAAAAGAAAAGAAGAATTCGAGGTAAGGAATGAACCGGCCAAACCCAATCAAAAAAGGAAATTTAGTTCTTGCGGGATTGATCATATGTCTGATATCCGCTTGTTCATTCGGAGCAATCCGGAGTGGGTTGATTTCATCGTTAACCGGGCTGAAAGGAACGGTTGAGAGCGCTTTATCCGATTCAACCCAGACTGGTTCCTTGCCGCAGGAAACTGCTGCCGAAGATGATCAGATTCAGGCTGTGGAAGTGTCCGCAACCCGGACGGAAATGATTCCCCGGACGGAAGAATCGCTTGCGTCCGCGGGAGGCGTTTTAAGTTCATCCCCGACTGTTTTTTCACCGGAGGCAGACAAAGAAACTGCGCCGGCGGTCTTATTCACTGATCAGCCTTTTGTGGCGGGTGAAACCGAAACAGCCGAACTTTCCGTTTCCGAAACGGTTACCGGCTTGGTCCCTGCGGATGCTGCTATGACCGATACGTCACAGCCGGATTTGCCGGCGACAGCTACCGCGACACCTGTTGTGAAGACAATGGCTGCGACGGATACGGTGGGCGCGACTGCGGTCGGTCAGCCGGCTATTTCGTACCAAATTGGTGCGACCAAAACGGTTGTTCCGGAAAAAAAGGATGCAGCCACTGTTCCGGCGACTGCGGCTGGTCAGCCGGGTGTTTCGTACCAGATTGGTGCGACCAAAACGGTTGTTCTGGGGAAAAAAGACGTAGCCACTGTTTTGCCGACCAGCACTCCCGCCGAAATTTCCTCATTTGTGGAAGTTCTTCCTTCGAAGACAGTGTCCCGTACGCCTGAAACACGTACGGCGGAACCTTCCCGGACTGCTTCCGTCACACCCGGACGCGCTCAGGAAACCCTGATTGTCCTGGCGAATACAGCGCAGCCGGCTGTTTCGGCCACACCGGACCCATCCCGGGCGGCTGCCTTCGGCACACCCCAGCCAAGCCTGACGCCCGCTTCCACCGATGCGGAGCCTGAGGAATTGCCGGCAAGCACCGAAATCCCGGTCCAGACGATGGATGGAACACAGGCGCCGGTTCTCAGTCCGGATTTGGGAGAAACAAAGACAGTGATTTCGGAAGTGTTCATTACCACGCTGCCGGTTTATCCGGACCAGGGAATTTCCTCTGTTTCCCCGGTTGGCACACAGGTCGTTGCTGTGCCGGTCGTTGGCAAAGAGGTCCCGCTGGTTCAGATTTCACCGATTTCCGAATCGGACCAGGCGTTTTTGGATTCGATACCACAAGTCCTCGAGCCGGATAAAGGCACCGGGATTGCTGAAGCGACCGGCTCGTTAACACCAAATTCCGTTGACCGGTTTGTGATTTCTGTTCAATCCGGCCAGCACCTGAATGTCCGCCTTTCCAGCGGAGATCCGGACAAAGCTTTCCTGCGGATTATCGGCGCGGATAACGGAATCATTTATCTGAGCAAAGCGGTTCGGCCGACGAACTGGAATATCGATGCTTTTCTTTCTCAGCGTTACTTAATTGAAGTGGTGACGCGGGATGAACCGGCATCGTATGTCCTGACCGTGGCAATCAGCCAGTAATTCGAAATGGGCGCATCCTGCTTGAATAAACAGCAATTCGAAAATTTGGGCATTCATTTCGAATAAAGAGGCAAAACTTGTTGTTCTTTTGTTGTTGGCAGAGCGCAACAAAAGAACAACAAAGAATCCTCATCATATTTCGAAACGTTGTTGAATAAAGCGGAAAACGCATTTTTCAATTTCGGTCCGGATGTCAAAAGTCGAATTGTGGAGGCGCGAAAAATGGAACTGCCAATTACCTTTTTTTCAGTCATTCAATCCTTTTGACAGACAGGCCAAATTTCGGACTCCTGACAATCAGTTGAAAGCGTGGAAAAAATGAAAAAACAATCGTTTGTTTTTGTGTTGATGGTTACAATATGCAGCGTCCTGATTGGCTTCTCAGCAATCAATGCGCAAGCCCCCGCGGCCGGCGGCACGATCCAATTCGGTCCCGGTGAAACATCCGCCTGGCGCTCCGGCTACGTGTCTGCGAATACCAGCGTCAGATATTTTATTTATGCAATGTCGGGCCAGAACCTGATTGTTTCACTCGGTTCAGAAACAGGAACGGCTGTGCTGGGCATTCGCGATAATCAGGGACGGGTTTATCTGGATCCGGGAACCGGCTGCACGTATTGGAACATGGTCCTGCCGGAAACCGGGACTTATGTGATTGATGTTTACGGCTCATTGACCGGCGCGGATGCGGGGACGGCATTTGCTTTTCAGGTGGTCATCCCGCCGCTTGGCCAGCCGCAGACCCCCTGGATTCCGCCGGTTCCGGTCGACCCTCAGCCTCAGGTCAACGGCGGTACGATCCAATTCGGTTATGGGCAGACTTCTGCCGTGATCTCCGGCAAAGTTCCGGCGAACGGAAGGGTCCGTTATGATCTGTATGCGATGGCAGGCCAGCATTTTATCGTGATGCTGCGTTCCGCCAGTGGCACCGCTGTATTGGGAATTTCCGATAATTTGGGGAATTCCTATTTATCTTCTTCTTCCGGATATACCTATTGGAGTATGGTTTTGCCAAAAACCAATACGTACTATATCGATATTGCCGGTCAGAACGTGGAGACGGATTTCGTATTTCAGGTTATTATTCCTGCCCGGATCACCATCCCCCAGACTTCTTACAGCGTGACCTATAATGCCGGCGTCGCCGCGAACGGCGTGGTGAGTTTTATGGCGTATGCCGCTGCGGGGCAAGTGATGGCGGTCCGTTTGAACAGCGGTGCAACACCGAATGCCTTTTTGCGTATATCTGGAATAGGAAGCGGTGTGGTTTATCTGGATAATAACGCTTATCAGACAAATTGGTCCGCGTCCCTGCCGGCGACCCAGGATTATCTGATCGAGGTTGTGGGTACCGCAAATCCGGCGAATTATCAACTGACGGTCGATATTCGCTGAGGAAACATCGCAAGCGAGAGCGCATTTTTACTTCTCCGCTTGCCGATGGGAAGAGGCTGTTTTTCTGTTGATTTCGTTGATTTTTCGATTGGATGAAAATTCAATCAGGAGGCCGGAACGTGAACAGAATAAACCTTATTTGTCTTGGCGTGCAGGACATGGAAAGGTCTTTAGCATTCTATAAAAACATAGGGTTTAAGACCTATGCGAAAGCGGACAAACCGCCGATTGTCTTTTTCGATAACCAGGGCAGCAAACTGGAACTGTATCCGATTGAAGAATTATCGAAGGATATCAACGCAGACTATCCACCGGTTATCTGTAAAAGCGGGTTTTGTGGAATCACACTCGCATGCAATGTAAAATCGGAGCATGAAGTGGATGAATTGATTGAGATCGCTGCAAAATTCGGCGGTATGATTGCGAAAAAACCGGAAAAAGTATTTTGGGGCGGTTACAGCGGATATTTCCAGGACCCGGACGGTTATTATTGGGAAGTTGCTTATGGCCCTTCGTGGAAGTTTGATGAAAATGATATGCTGGTAATTGATGAAAACAGTTAGTTGATTTTGGCGGACAATGCCTCTTTTATTCGAAAGAGATACCCAACGTTCGAATTGCCGGAAAAAATAGGAGAGATACTTCATGCGGGACGATAAACAGGGGTGTTTGAGTGGTTTGCTGCAGCTTTTCTTTGTAAAGAAAGCGTATGATTGGAGCCAGCGGCGGTTTGGTTATGGTAACGGCTGTTTTGGCTTGGGTTGCGGTTGTGTTCTGGTGATCATTTTTGTTATTGTGGTCTTTGGAATCTTGTTCAATACCGATTTTACCCGTTTTAGTTTTTAATCCGATGGCTTACCAGGTTATTCCGAGGACGCTGATCTTTATTTTTTATAAAGATCAGGTCCTTTTGCTGAAAGGTGCGCCGGATAAGAAAAATTTTCCGGGGCTGCTGAATGGTTTAGGCGGGCACGTTGAAAGAGACGAATCAATTTTGGATTCCGCCCGGCGGGAATTGTTTGAAGAAAGCGGCTTGCTTGTTCCGGCATTGGATTTGTGCGGAATTCTGCACGCGGACGGGGATGAACAAACCGGGATTCTGATTTTTATTTTTAAAGCTGTTCTGGAAACGGTTCCGGATCCGCTTGTTCCTTCCGGCGAGGGCGCACTCTGCTGGTATCCGATCCGTGATGTGCCTCAGGCAGATGTTGTACCGGATATTCCGGCTTATTTTGAGCGGATCTGCCGGTGGCGGCCCGGTGTTCCGCCATTTTATGCCACTGTCCGCAGGGACTCAAAGAATCAGCTGCACATTCGGGTGGATTCAGATGAACCGGGGAACGCTGGAAATTTTTCTTTTTCGTAATTTTATTCAGGCTTAGGGTTGACGTCTTCTTTTATTCAGATACAATATGTTGCATGATAGATAGATTTTTCGTTCAATCAATGATGATGCGCATGTGTAAAACTCCGAGGTGACCTTTCTAATCGCGGATTTTTTGCATTGGAATCAGAGAACGGTACCTCGAAAAAAGCGGACCGTTCTTTTTTTTCAAACAGAGGACAGCATATGAAACCGATACGAAAACCGATTGTTTTTGACGGAGGACCCGGCCAGCGGCAGATGATTTCAGCGACAGCGGTTCCGTCACAGAGCGGCTGCCGAAAACCGGCCCGCTGCTTTGTTGTTTATCGGACCCTTTTGCTGGGAAACAGATATTTCAGCATGCCTATGGATATGTGCAGGTGGATTCCGTTGGATTAGGTTGATGGGCTGATCGGCCATGACTGTATTCGAACGGAATCCTCAATGAACAAAGAGGATTCTTTTTTTATCGGCAGGATTGGAAAGGAAACGTTCCTGCCTTTCGGAATAGCAAAATTTGAAGAGGAAACAATTCATGAGAGAAAAAAGCGAGACGTCTTTAAAAACCGTTCATTGCGGAAATTGTCTTGAAAGGATTCAATTATGCCGATAAGAATACCTGATAATCTCCCGGCCGCCGAATTTTTGGAGGATGAAAATATCTTTGTTATGCAGGGGAACCGGGCAAATACGCAGGATATCCGGCCGCTGCAAATCCTGATTGTGAATTTGATGCCGAAAAAGATTGAGACGGAAGTCCAGCTTTTAAGGCTTCTCAGTAATACTCCGCTTCAGATCAATATCGAGTTGATGCACATGGTGTCCCATGTCTCAAAGAATATCTCCGCAGAGTACCTCGCTCATTTTTATAAGACCTTCGAGCAGGTGGCGCATAACAAATATGACGGGCTGATCGTTACCGGGGCCCCGGTTGAAAATATGCCTTTCGAAGCGGTCGATTACTGGGATGAGTTGTGCGCGCTGATGGGCTGGGCAAAAAAGAACGTTTATTCAACTCTTTCCATTTGCTGGGGAGCGCAGGCGGCTTTATATCATCATTACGGGATTCAGAAATACCCGCTTGAAAGAAAGCTTTCCGGCATTTATACCCATCGCCCCGTGGTCAATAAACATCCGCTGCTGCGCGGGTTTGATGAAATTTTTTATATGCCGCATTCGCGTTATACCGAGGTCAGACAGGCCGATGTGGAAAATCATCCGGAACTGCAGGTCCTGGCCGTTTCTGATACGGCAGGGCTTGCGATCAGTGCGTCTCTGGACGCGCGGCAGTTTTTTATTCAGGGACACATGGAATATGACCGGCTGACGCTTGCCGAGGAATATATCCGGGACACGAAGCAGGGTATTAATCCGGATATCCCGGAAAATTATTATCCCGGGAACAGTCCGAAAGCGATTCCGATTATGTACTGGCGCAGCCATGCCAATCTTCTGTTTGTGAACTGGCTGAATTATTATGTCTATCAGCGGACTCCCTATGATATTACGGCGATCACCTGACGCGGAGAAAAAGAAAACGATCTGTAATAATCCGGGGTGTTTTGTTCATTTTTTTTATTCATGAGTCATGAGGATAAGGGATCGAAAAATTTTTGAAACGGTCCCGGCCTGAGGCGGGAATGCCGAATTAGTCAATCGGCATTCCCGTTTTGTTGTCTAGATTTTAATAAAACTTTATTGTTTTTTTCATGACGTTTGGATATTTAGAATCCCTGTCAGCAGGCTATCCATCAGGAAGTGGGTGTTTCTTAATACAGAGATTCGAAATTTGGGAATCCCTTTTGAAGAAGAAAACAAAAGCGTGCCTTTTGCGTATTTTGCATCGTTGCCCTTGATATTTGTCATTTCGGATTGGGATTAATTTCATATTCTCATTTTTATCTTACTTGTTATAATGTGTTAACAAGTTATTCAAGCGTGACAATTTGAATAATTGAAATTTCTTTATCCACAAAACCGGAACGTTTGTATCGTTGTTCAAATACAGCTGGCTTATTGCAGCGCTCAAATTTTCACTATCGAATGAGAGAAAATGGACCCACGTACCCCAATCTACTATCAAATTGCGGATGAATTGGAAGAAAAGATTCAATCCGGGAATTATCTTCCGCGGGAAAAATTGCCTTCCGAAAATGAGTTGGTCGGAATTTTCCAGACAAGCCGGCTGACGATCCGCCGGGCTTTAAGTGAACTGGAACGGAAAGGTCTGATTTACCGGCTCCATGGCATCGGCACTTTTGTTTCGCCTGCTCCCAAGCTGAACACTTTCGGTTTCGGCGGATTTACCGAACGGTGTATCAATCTGGGACTGGAGGTATCTACCGAAGTACTTAATTGCGAGATTATTGATGCGTTACCGGAATACTTCACGAAAACGCTGCAATTTCCAAAAGATGATTATGAAGATAACCGGTTTTATTTGCTGGAGAGGAAACGAAAAATCAGTAAGAAAAGCGTTGCTTTTGAAACCGCCCATCTGCCGCTCGCGCTTTATCCGGCTTTAATAGATCAATACGATCCTGAGACATCCCTTTATCAATTCCTTTATAACAAATATAAAGTCAGCCGGCTGCACACACAATCGATCATTCTGCCGTATTTATCCACCGAAGAAGATGCGGTCCGATACTCGATTAAAGCTGAAACGCCGCTGTTGGAAGTATTCTTTTGTGTCTGGGGGAAGGCACAGCAAATCCTTGAATATACCCATTCATTTTATACCCGCGATTTCCCGCTGCGGTTTCGTTGGGAGGAGTAAATATCGGAGAAAAAATTATCCGGATATTGATAATGCTGCCCGATTGACCGAAAATATCCGGAGAATAATAAAGGAGAAAAGAAAATGAAGAAAAGTGTTGTTTTGTTGGTTCTTGCAGTGCTGTTGGCGTCTGTGATGAATGTGTTTGCCGCCGACGATCTGTATACAGTCCGTATGGTTTACTGGCCGGGCCCCGAATCGGACGCGATGCAGATCGTTTTGGATTACTTTAATCAGAATCTTGCCGAGGAAGCCGGATTTTATGTTGAGCAGGAACTTTTTGGCCGTGATCAGATTATGCTGAAACAGGAAGCGCTGATGACCGCCGGCTCTTCGGACGTGGATCTCTTTTTCACCGCTTCCCGCTGGCTGGGCAAGTATTATTCCTTTATGGAACCGTTGGAACCATTGATGAGCGACCCGGAAATTAATATCTGGGGTACGGACACGGCAGGCAGAATTCCGGCGGCCGTTGACGGTTTCCGGGGTACCGATGGTACGCTTTACGGTGTGCCGATGGATATCTCATCCCATTTCCTGTATTACCGTTCGGATTACATCGGTCAATTATTAACTGACCCGGTCTGGCAGGAAACCTATAAGAAAATCAGCCTGGAGCAGTTGGGTGTGGAGATGGAACCGAAACATCCGGAGGAATGGACCTGGGATGACTATCTGGCAACTTCTTATTTCTTTACCAAAGCCTATAACCCGGATTCACCGACGGAATACGGCAACTTTACGCATGGTAAAGTGATGGGCCCGACTGCGTTTTTGTGGACCAACTGCTACTGGAGTTTTGGTGGTGATTGGTTTGACGCCGACGGCAACGTTGATTTTGACAATGAAGCGGCCGC
>CALAEB010000367.1 GCA_937890875.1 uncultured Anaerolineaceae bacterium
CAGCGAGCCGCGCAGTTTACGCGGCTGTGAACACGGCCAGGCGCCTGATATTCTTTTAAAAATGTTTCTGTTTCGTCAGGAAAGGACAGAAAAATGAATTATGCATCAGCAATGAACAACTATCGCGTTGAAGAAATGAGAATCGCGCCGTTCGGAACCCGCTCCATCAACAGCAAAGGCCGTCATTACCCGGAACCGGAGCATGACTTCCGTTCCTGTTTTCAGCGGGATAAAGACAGAATCATCCATACGACCGCATTCCGCAGATTGGAATATAAAACCCAGGTTTTTATCAATGACGAAGGGGATTATTACCGCACCCGGCTGACCCATACGCTCGAAGTCGCACAGATCGGGCGCACACTGGCCCGTGCGCTCGGGGGGAATGAGGATCTGACTGAGGCGATCTGTCTCGCGCACGATTTGGGCCATCCGCCTTTCGGCCATTCCGGCGAAGCCGCCCTGGCCAAACTGATGACGGATCACGGATCTTTCAATCACAACCATCATACGCTGCGGATTGTAACCAAATTAGAGAAGCGCTATACGGATTTTGACGGGCTGAACCTCAGTTATGAAACGCTGGAAGGGATTGCGAAGCACGAGACGGAATATGATATGACCGACGTCGCCGAATATAATCCGGAACTGCGCGGCCACCTGGAAGCCCAGATCGCAAACGCGGCGGATGAAATCGCATATAGCTCACACGATCTGGATGACGGACTGCGTTCCGGCATGATCACACCTGACATGGTCGAAGATCTGCTGATCTGGAAGCTGATTGCCGAGGAACTGCACTGGATCGGGCCGCATCTCTCCGACCTGGACCGCCACCGGTTCATCCGTCAGCTGACCAACCTGGAAGTGACGGATGTTTTTTACACCGCTCAGGAGAAACTGGCGGCTGCGAAGGCACAAACAGTGGACGAGTTGCAGCGCTTACCGTATAATGTTGTGACGAACAGCAATCTGTGGCTTTCACAGAACCGGGAACTGAAAGATTTTCTTTTTCATAATCTTTACCGTCATTATCGGGTCGTTCGCATGAGCAGCAAGGCTGAGATGATTATTACGCGGTTGTTTGAGGCTTTCCGCAAAGAGCCGAATCTGCTGCCTGTTCATATCCGGCAGACAATTGAAGAGAGGGGTCACGAAACAGCAATCTGCGATTATATCGCCGGGATGACGGATCGGTATGCGATCAGCCAATACAATAAACTTTTTGAGGCATCTTTCTTGCCATAAGGAGATTCATACAATGTCAGACACAACTTATCTAACCGCTGAAGGCGCGGCAAAATTGCAGGAGGAACTTGCCAATTTAAAGGGCCCAAGGCGGGAGGAAATCGCAAAACGGCTTCGTTTTGCGATCGAACAGGGAGATTTATCGGAAAACGCAGATTACTCTGCGGCTAAAGAGGACCAGTCCTTCGTCGAAGGACGGATCCTGGAGCTTGAGACGCTGCTGGCAAATGTAAAAATCATCGACAATATGCAGCGGGAGCAAGGCGTTGTTAATATCGGTTCAACCGTGACCATCCAGGAGGAAAATTTCGAACCGGAAGAATATATGATCGTCGGTTCACAGGAAGCGGACCCTTTTGAAGGGAAAATTTCTTATCAGTCGCCGATCGGCTCCGCGCTGTATCTGAAACGGATCGGGGATGTCGTCACTGCCGAAACACCGAACGGACGAATTAAATTCAAAATTATTGAAGTCAAATAAGCGGTGGAAAATTCGGAAGATGAAAATTCAACTGGATAAACAAAATCGAATCTTTTTTCAGACACCGTCGGCCCTATCCGCAATCGGTTGGCTGATAAAACTACGCTTAAAACCAGGATTTCAAGCTATGGAAATCTTGTCCGAATAAAACCCTTTTATATATTCTGGATAACTGGTTTAAAAAGCCGATGCTCCGGCTGCCCGAGGCATCGGCTTTTTGTTCATTTTTTCCAGACGGTCACGTCAAAACCGACCTTGTTAAAATAGCTGTTCTTCTCACCGTTTTCCGATCCGTATTCAAGCTCGCTGATCCGGACTTTCATTTTCAGCGTGTGAGATTCCAGCGCATATTCGCCGCCTTTGACCAGCCGGTCAAAGCGTCCCTTGTTCTTCAGACGATTAATCATCTGCTCATTGGAAAAGGCAAAATCACTCAGAAGGAAATAGGTCGGCGTCTGGACATCCTCCCGGTCAAAAAGCCAAATCTCAAAGGCTGTGACCGCTTTGGGATCCGTGCTGTTAATGGTTTCCGCGATCCCGATCCCGCATTCCCCCAAAAACCGGTCCTCATCCTCATCCAAAGAAAAAGTTTCGTCGAACAAATCGTCACCCAGTTGATAAACGGTCTGAAAATGCATTAGTGTCTTATCGGACTGCGGGCGCACAGCCGTATCCGCCACCGTCGGTTCCGGCTTTTCCGAAGAAGCGGGAATTTCCAATTCATGCACGGCGATCTTTGAAAATTGAATATCCTCCTCCGGCGCTTCATCCGTTCCCGTATCCGGATCATCCGTTTCGGCTTCTGTAAAATCCGGTCCGTCAGTTTCCGTAAAAGTGTCGTCCGCGGTTGAATCCGCATCCGTCACGCCCCCATCCACTTCGAACTCGTCGTCGATCATCGAATCCGCCTCCTGCAAGATAACGGCTGCCTCATCCCGAACAGGCACATCGTCGTCGTCATCGTCCGGGAAGCGGTTGATGATAACCCCCAGGTCAAAATCATCATCCTCGCGGACAGACCAGGAAATTTTGTCGTCGTCTTTTTGCCCGCGCTTTTTCGTCAGGCCTTTCGAAAAA
>CALAEB010000368.1 GCA_937890875.1 uncultured Anaerolineaceae bacterium
TTTTTTCCGTCAGTTTGTTTTCTTCTGTGGATACGATCAAAATATCGATGTGCTGCTCCGACGCGATTTTTTGGACCGTCCGGACTACCGCCGGGGTGACCGGGCTGGTTATGTTGCTCAGAATCAGTCCGATCGTGTTCGTTTCCTGATTCTTCAGGCTGCGGGCGATGAAATTAGGAGAATAATTCAGTTTCGCGATCGCATCATATACTTTTTCTTTTAACTCCGGCGCGACATATTTGTCTTTGTTGTTAATGACGACAGAAACGGTTGAAGCGGAAACCCCTGCTAATTTTGCCACATCAATGATTGTCGAATTCCGATTCGAGGCCATTTTCTTCTCCGTAACATATTTTTTTGTAAACTGTCCGGCGGGTCGATTGGTTTTGCCGGGCAGAATTATTTAAAAGAGGCTGTCATTTTTTAATGAGCGCATTTTGCAATGGAGTCTTTGCATTTTCCCATCTGTAATGATATGCGATGATTATGACTGAACTTAACGGTTGCCTGCCGGATTCAGATTTTTATTCAGAAAGGTAAATTGCGTCAGGAATTCGAAATTATAAACAGCAAAATGGGGATTCCAGCGAAATAAACCCGGATTTGAATCGCTGAAAGAACTGCCGCACAGCGGATCTTGATAGAATTATAATGTACTGGTTGCGTGCTGCTGCGTTATTTGCTGCATGAGAAAAAAAATCTTTGAATCGGCGGAATCCTGCCGGTTTTTCATGATTGAGCCTGATCAGGAAATGCTGATTGTAATATTTTTTATGTGAGAAACGTAACGTTTTTTGCATGGATCGGAAGGATTAAGGACATCCCGCAGAACCTTTTTCCAAATTATCATACCTGAAGAGTCCATAAATTGGAAGGTATTTCCGCCCTGGGAGCCCGGTTTTCGGCGGCGGACGCTGAATTTCTTCTCCTGAGGGGATGATTGTCACTTTGTTTGTGAAGAAAATCATAACGAATGTTCTGACTCTATGCTAAAAGAATGCATCAATGGTATGATTAGCTGCGACAAGGGATATTTCTTTTTTACGTAAGAAAATAGTTTTTATTCAGGTGTTTGTTAACTGTCAAATGCTATTTCTGCGTCCCTGGTTTTTTTATTTCACATGATGCGAAGTGTAGTGTGAAATAATACTTTTCGTAGTTCTGATTTTATTTAGGAGGTCTGCATAATGAATGTACTTTTTATCTTTTTAATAGCGGCAGTCATCTTCTATGCCGCCTATCGCGTGTACGGCAGTTTCTTGTCCACGAAAATCTTCGATCTTGACGACAACAATGTTGTTCCCGCAGTTGAATTCGAAGATGGGGTTGACTATGAACCTACCGACGCGAAATTGCTTTTGGGTCAGCAATTCTCGGCAATCGCTGCAGCCGGACCTGTAACCGGCCCGATTATCGCCGGGATTGCCTACGGCTGGGTTCCGACCCTGTTGTGGATTATCATCGGAACGATCTTCATCGGCGGTGTCCATGATATGGGATCTTTGGTCGCGTCCATTCGGAATAAGGGACGGTCCATTACGGAAACCATCCGCACCAATGTTTCAAGAAGCGCTTGGATTTTATTCAACCTCTTTATTTTCTTTACCCTCGTGCTGATTATTGTTGCCTTTACCGATATCACGGCGTCCTCCTTTGTCAATACGGTCGATCTGGAGAACGGTGAAGTTGTCGGCGGCGGAGCAATTGCGACTTCCTCAATTCTGTACCTGATTCTGCCGGTCATCATGGGCTTGCTGATGCGGTATACAAAACTCAGCCTCAAATGGGCGACCATCATTTTCCTCCCGTTGGTCGGTATTGCGATCTGGGTCGGCAAATATATCCCGTTCAATCTGCAGGAAGTCATGGGCCTGGATTCTCCGGCAACCGCGCAGAAATTCTGGAATGCGTTTATTATTATTTAC
>CALAEB010000369.1 GCA_937890875.1 uncultured Anaerolineaceae bacterium
GTTTACCAGCCATTTTTCGCCGGGATAAAAGTCTGCTTCTGTGATGGAAATTTGTTTGTCAAACGGGGTAATTCGAATCATTCGATGATTATACCCTGAGTGGATTGCAGAAAAAACGGATGTCATGACTCCCTTGGGAGTTCGGGATATGGTGGGCACAAGCTTTCCGCTTTGTTTAAAAAGGATCCCCATCTTTCGCAATCCTGAGCCGATTTTCCGTTTGACCGTCAGGTAAAATAGTACGATAAAATGAATCTTATGTGTGTGGTGATCTCAAAAGCGGCATTGGGTGATCTGAGCGCTGTCCTCCGTCTTGAGCAGGCCTGTTTTTCCGATGACGCCTGGACACTGCTGGATATGATCTGGACGCTCACTTCCCGGAACTGTGTCCGTTATAAAGCCGTGCTGGAGAATGACCTGGCCGGGTTCGCTGCGGCGGAATATGACCGTGAGAAAAATGCCGGCTGGATCACCACATTGGGAGTTTTTCCTCAATACCGGAAAAAAGGGATCGGGCAGGCGCTGCTCCGGGCGTGCGAATCCGCGATTCCCGCTCCGAAGATGTGCTTGTGCGTCAATACGAACAATACGGAGGCCATCCATCTGTACATGCGCGCCGGATATCACGAAGTCAGGATCTGGCCCGGCTATTATGCGAGCGGATGCGATGCGCTGGTTATGGAAAAGAATGCATAAAGAAAAGATTTTATCTCGTTTCATCGATATCCTGTTGGCGCTGCTGATTCTGCTGGGGATCAGTTATCGTTTTGTGAACATGGACTGGGATTCCGGAGCGCTGCTGCATCCGGATGAATACGGGCTGACGAATACACTGACCAGGCTTTCCGTTCCTGCTTCACTCGGGAATTATTTTAATACCCGGGAATCTACACTCAGCCCGTACGACAAATATGATTTGGACGGAGAGAAGGTGGCGGATGGGCCGGATAACCGAATGCGCTGGGGGCAGCTGCCCATGCTTTTGATCCGGCTGATATCCGAGGCGATCAACACGACCGGTTATACCGAGCTGAGGCGGACAGGGCGTTATGTGAACGCGCTGATGGATGTCGGGACGCTGCTCATCCTGTTTGTAATTGCCCGGCTGTTGTTCCACGATCGGCGCATCGCGCTCCTGGGCACAGCTTTGAGCAGTTTGGCTGTCATGCAGATCCAGCAATCCCATTTCATGACGGTGGACAACTTCTCGGTATTTTTTTGTATGCTGACATTGCTTTCCGCGGTGAAGATTGCCCGCCTGGAAATTGTCCGGCGGGATCAAACCAGTGTCTTCCGGCTGACAAAAAAAGCCTGGCTGTGGTTTGGTTTATTCGGGCTTTTCCTGGGCATGACCATTGCCTGCAAAATCAATCATGTCGTTCTGGGTGTGATGGTCGTCGTTGCCGCGTTTATCGCAATTGCGGAGATCAAGGTCCATTCAAAAAAAGAACTGAACCGGGTGATCTGGCTGGGTTTTTGGATGTGTGCGTTCAGCGCGGGTGTAATGGTCCTGACTTTCCGTGTTTTTCAGCCGATGAGTTTCCGCGCGGAAATGGGGAACACTTCCTTCTTTACCTGGCAAATCAATAAAGACTGGTGGGACAGCATGCTGGTGTCCATTTCTGAATCCAGCGGGATCGGCGGCGGGCCGCCTTCGGAACAATGGGCGCACCGGACACCGGTCGTATTCCCCTGGATCAACATGGTGTTTTATGGAATGGGAATTCCCCTCGGGCTGGCCGTTTGGGTCGCCGGCTGTTTGGGGCTTTACCGGATCTTCCGTTCCAGAACAACGGAATGGAAGGCGCTGCTTATCCCGGTTTTCTGGTCGTTTTTCTTCGTCTTTTTCATGGGAACCCGATTCGTTAAGTGTATCCGCTATATGCTGCCGGTTTATCCGACGCTCTGCCTGCTGGCGGGCTGGGGATTGGTGAGTCTCTGGCGGCGCTGCGGCGGCCGAAGGCGCATTTTTCCGGCACTGGCCGGTTTGCTGGTGGTTGGTGGAACGCTTCTCTGGTCGACGACCTTTGTCAAGACGATCT
>CALAEB010000370.1 GCA_937890875.1 uncultured Anaerolineaceae bacterium
GATCAGGTCGGATAAAGTCGGATTCATCAGCAAATTCGTGATGGTTCTGCCATGCGCCGTACCAACCAGCTGAACGCCTCGCTCGGCGATCGTTCTGGCCGCCATTGCCTCCAGCTCACGCCCGATCTCATCAATCACAATCACTTCCGGGTTATGATTCTCCACCGCCTCAATCATCACTTCATGCTGCAAGGCGGGCTTGGCCACCTGCATCCGCCGGGCTTTTCCGACCGCTGGGTGCGGAACATCGCCATCCCCGCCGATTTCGTTCGAAGTGTCAACAATCACCACCCGCTTTGTTTCCGCCAGCACGCGCGCGGCCTCCCGCAGCATGGTCGTCTTTCCGATCCCGGGTTTCCCAAGAATGAGAATACTGCGTCCGGATTCAATAAAGTCCTGGATCACTTCCAGCGTGCCGAAAACCGCCCGTCCGACCCGGCAGGTCAGCCCGATGATTTTCCCCTTCCGGTTGCGAATGGCGGAAATCCGGTGGAGCGTCCGTTCCATTCCGGCGCGATTATCCAAATCAAAATCACCGATCCGGTTGATAACATACGTCAGGTCATCTGCGATAACCTCCGAGTCGGATAACCGGGTCTCGCCATAGGCATAGCGGGCGAGCGGAGGACGCCCAAGATCCATAATAATTTCAATCAGTTCTTCAACATTTCCGGTTTTATGAATACCATCCTTAAGATATTCAGGTAAAACCGCAACCAGACTAAAAATGTCGTCCAAATTGTTTTCGTATTTTTTCATTCTTATTTCTCGTATTTTTTCACTTCGCCTTTTCAATCGTATGGTATTGATGGGTCCCGATCGGCCGTAAAGCATTCTGCTCAAACAGAAACGAAGGAACCGGATCATACACCTTTTCCGCCAAATTTTTTACGAATACGATCTGGCGGGATTCCACCTGGAAACCCTCATTCAGCAGAGATTCCGTCATCCAGGCCTGAAAACCCGGGATGGAAATCCGCAGTTCCATGCCAGGAATTGCACAAACCGCGGAAGCAAGCTGGATCAGCGCATTCCCGGGATTGTCAATCACCGGATGGAAAACCGGCTCGATATACACTTTATTTTTAATAACTTCGACTTTTGCACAGGCCACCACTTGGTTCTCTTTTTTCAGCGCGTAGATCCGCGGTTTTTTCCAGTTACTGCCCAGCTGCCGGATCAGCGGCGGAATCTGCGCTTGATAAAACAAATCATACTCGTCAAACGGGTCTACGGAAACCTCCCGCCAGTTTTCCAGACAAGGCACAACCGGGGGAGTAATCTTCCAGACAGTTTGTTTGGAGATCACCGAAAACCCGATCTGCCGGAAAGCGCTGCAAAACCAATGGGTTTCATCCAGAACGACCGCCAGTGTTTTCATCTGTGCTTCGCCGGCTTCTTTGATCAGATATTCCAGCAGCAAAGGAAGGGTGGAACTGTCCGCGTCCTCCCCGGCGATCAGCCAATTAATCCATGCCGAAGAGAGCCGGCTGTCGACGTCAATCTGCCCAATCCAATAATAGACCCGAGAGGATCCAAAACAAACCGCCGTAATTTCAGTCGAAATTAATCCGAAAAAATCAATCAGATACTTCAGGAATGACAGCTGATTATTCGTAAAGAGGATCCAATTGTTTAAACAGAATATTGTATTTTTCTTGTTGAGGAAAAATGCTAAATCATATATGTGAAAGATTCGAACGCGATCCACAAAAACCTGATACTTTTCAGCTCCGTCTTTTTATAATACCAAAGATAACCACGATTGCCGCTCCACAAACCATTAACCCGATCCCGAGAATCGCCATCAGCGGAGAACGGCGCGTCCCCTCAACCGTTGTGCCGGTGTCTTCAAAAGCAGCCTGCTTCTGCGCGCCGAAATTCACTTGGGTGGTATCCCCGGCTTTGATGAGGATCGGATAATTCATATTGGTGGTTGCATTATATTCGCTCGGCGGCGCAACACTGATGTTATATTCGCCTTCCGGAACTTCCGGAAAACAAAGCAAATCGATCCCGGTCGTCAGCCCGGTAAAATTTTCGCTTCCGCTCCGTTTTGTAACACTGACCGCTCCGCCGCCGATCCCTCGCTCCGTGCTTTCCGCGGTCGCATTTCCGTTCATATCTTCGAACAAATAAATACACAGGCTGGCGTTACCATTAAAAGGCGTCGGCGTCGGAAGCACCTCCGTCGGCGTCGGTGAAGGTCCGGCCGTCGGTGTCGGCGTACTGTAGATTCCCAGCAAAATTTGTGTGCCGGAGATTAGCGTGCAATTCTCGTCCAGATTGTTCAAATTCCGGATTGTGTCAATCTCAACCCCCATTTTCAAAGAAACGCTGAGGCAGGTATCGTTATCCGTAACCGTGTATAAAATCCGGCCGTCCAAATCCGGCGTCGGAGAAGCCAATGTCTGGAAGGCAGGCGACGCTTCCACCGCGCTTTGTCCGCTCAAAACTGCGACAAAGAAAAACAGCGCCGAAAAAAAGGCGATTGTCTTTTTCAGGATCATCCGGGTTTCCTTTATTCTTTTCATTAAGAAAAAATTATATCATTTCTATCCGGCTTTTCTGTTGACTGCATCCGCAAGCATGGCAGCCGCCGCCGCGAGATTCTCATCGGAGTCCGCCCCCAACAGCAGCGCGATCTCCCGGATACTCGCCGCATGATCCAGTTTATGGACGACCGTTCTTGTCCTGCCGCCGTCAACCGCTTTGGAAACATGAAAATGCACATCATGATAAACCGCCAGCTGCGGAAGATGTGTGATACATAAAACCTGATGGGAACGGGAAACCTGCCAAAGCTTTTCGCCGACCACCGCGCCGACCCTTCCGCCGATTCCCTGATCAATCTCATCAAAAACCAGCGTCGGGATGGTGTCCGCCCGCGCCAGCGTATTTTTCAGCGCCAGCATCAGGCGGGAAGTCTCACCGCCGGAAGCAATTTTCGCCAGCGGCTTGAACCCTTCACCAAGGTTCGGGGCAATCAGAAAACTGACGTTATCAAAACCGTTTTCATCAAAGGCAAGGTTCTCGCCGGATTCCGCCTGCAGCCCGGACGGGTCCGGTTTAACCTCGATCGAAACTTCAAAGCGGGCGCTGGCCATCCGAAGGTCATCCAACTCTTTTTCCACACTCCGGCTGATCTGTTCCCCGGCCGCAATCCGTTTTTTGGAAAGCTCGCGGGCGATGCCGGAAAGCTGCCGCTTGCATTCCGTTTCTTCCCGTTCCAAAGCGAGGATTTCTTCCTCGGAATTTTCCAGTCGGGCAAGTTTTTCACGCGCTTTTTCGGCAAAGTCAAGCACCGCGGCAATACTTCCGCCATATTTCCTTTTCAGGCTGTTCAGCAGCATAAACCGGTCTTCGATCTGCTCCAGCCGGCGGGGATTGAACTCCAGAGTATCCCGATAACGGTTTAACGTGTCCGCGACGTCATTCAACTGCTCTACAGCGGAAATGATCTGCTCATTCACCGGCAGCAAAGCCGGGTCCAATTTGGACAGATTGTCCGCCGCTTTGGACACAGATCCCAGCAAATCCAGTACACCCGGAATTTCGGAAGAATTTCCTTCCAGCCGCTCCATGCACTGCCGGACATATTTATTGAGATTTTCAACATTTCCAAGCCGGTCACGTTCCTGCCGGAGCGCGTCATCCTCTCCGTCGGTCAATTTTGCCGAATCGATTTCATTCATTTGGAAAGTCAGCATATCCTTCTGACGGAGTTTTTCTTCCGCGTCCATGTGAAGCGTTTTCAGCTGCCGGGTGACAGACTGCAAATGCTTCAGTGATTCCCGATAAGTCTTCAAAAGCTCCTGGTTCCCGGCAAAACGATCCAAAAGTTGAATATGGCTTTTGGTATTCAGCAGCGACAGG
>CALAEB010000371.1 GCA_937890875.1 uncultured Anaerolineaceae bacterium
GCAGGGCCGTAACGTGCGAAGAAATTTTCAGTTATACTCCGGCCGCTTTCGGCAGAAAATAAACCAATCCGCCGGAAAGATTGGTAGTTGTATACCAGAGCTGCAAATCAAACGTGATCTCATTGCCTTCATCCGATGCATTGGCCTTAATACTCGTTCCATTAATTTCAGCCGAGGTGATGGTGATCCAATGCCAGTTCTGAAGCCGGGTTTCCTTTCCGCGTGACAACACCAGCAATCCGATTGGGCAGTCGGAACCAAGCCCGGCCGCGACAAAATCCGCCAGCGCCTGCGAAGGTTCCCGCTTTCTGAAAAGATTTGCCGAAACATCAAACACCCGTGGTTCGAGCGCTATCCCCTGCACAGCCGCATAGGAAACAACGCCTTCGGTATATATGGGGATCTTGTTTACTCCCATTTTCCCCGGCGTCACAAATTCAAACAAAGTGTTCATGTGCCGCAGCAGGTCCGGCCGGTTCAATGTTCCCGGAACGTACAAAGAACGCAGCTGCGGCCGGGTAAAAGCGAGATAAGCCATGATAATGGAAGCGGAAACCGGGCCGCAGCCTGCATCGGCCCGCCATCTGTCCTGGAACCAGGCCTGGTCCGGCCCAAAATAAGTTTTGTTCTCAGTATGGTCCGGTATGGTCAATAGGCCGGTATGTTGGATGGAATAGTACATAAATTGCTCCTAAACTGACGCAGCCAGGGCTTCCTGTTCTCTCGTCAGATCATTTATTGTTAGCGGTCTATAACCGATCAGCCAAATTATAAGCGAATTCACTCATTTCGCACAAAACAGAGGAGAGAATTTTTTCGCGGACAAATACGGACGATTTCTTATACCGTATTACCGACAAAATGATCAATCTTCTGTCCGTACCGGCGGATCAAGCACCGTCACCGTCTGCGCCACGGTGTCCAGCCGCACGCGGCAGCCGATGGGCATCGTCAGCATCGGATGCGTATGACAGCAGTCAAACTCGGCAAGTACCGGAAAATCAACCCGGCCCATGACTTCCTGCAGGATTTCATACGGTTTTCGTCCCGAGCCTTGATCCTGAAATAACTCGTGCTTTCCGATAATCAATCCGCCGATCCGATCAAAAACAGCACTGATTTTCAGCAATGCGAAACTGCGTTCGACCGCGGCCGCATCCAGCAATGAATCTTCGATCAGGAAAATATCGCCCGGCTGGATCTCCGGCATAAATGGACTGCCCCAAATGCCGCGCATTGTATTGAGATTGCCGCCGATCAACTGTCCTTCCGCAACACCTTCCCGAATGGTGATCAATTGATTCGGAAAGGTTTTTTTCGCGCGCGTCTGAGTCTCCCAATCGATAAATTCGTCCGTCCATACTTCCGGCGTCGGCAGCACCAAAGGAAAAGCTGCCTTCCCGGTAACCAAATTTTCAAAATAGGACCAGGTCTGATCCACCAACGGAGGAAATTCACCCAAAGAGGCAACCATCGCCGGGCCATAGAAAGTCACCAGGTCGGTCCGGGCAAAAATACCGAGCAGGAGCGCGGTCACATCGGAATAACCGATGATAATTTTTGGGTTCGCCTTCAGGGATTCAAAATCGATATACGGCAAAAGTGAATTCGAATTCATGCCGCCGATGGAAGACATAATACAGTCCACCTCCGGATCACGAATCAGCCGGTTCAGTTCCTCAGCCCGATCGGCAATCGAGCCGGAGCGATAAGCATCCTGTTTCCCGGTGAGGATTCCTTCCTGAACATGAAATCCTTTGGAGCGCAGAAATTCTTTTGCCCGCTGAAATCGCCTCCGGGCAGTCGCAGTCGCCGGCGCGGATGGTGAAAAAACCGCAATTGTGTCTCCGAACTTCAATTTTGGCGCAAGAATCATGAGAGGCTCCTGTCTTCGGTAAAAAGTGCTTATTGCAAAAATAATCACAGGCAAGTATAAAGTCTTCTGTGTGAAAATGATAAGCTGAAATCACAGCTCAGTTACATCCGGCCCCATACTTTTTCGGATCCATCCTGCCAGCATCGGTCGATATCCCAGTTTCAAATCGATGCCGAATCCGCATTTCAAATTTAAAAAAGATATCCTGTAATTCTTCCTAATATTTCGGATCGCCAGGCATGAAATCAGGCAATTGATAATGATTCCGTAAAAATGATAAAATTTATACAAAAATATCAATTCCACCTGTTCTTTACCTGTTTTCGCATTTCTTGGTTCGGGAGGCAAAAAAATGAAAAAGAAACTGTTTGTACTTGTTTTCGTTATGACTCTGAGTATGCTTTCAGTCATAACTGTCACTGCTCAGAATACGATCGAGTTCACGCCGATAACCGTTGCTGATTTTTTCGATTGGGGTGACACCGGCGTCGAAGTGTTCAAATTCCTGGGCGATGTCGAAGGGCTGGATTGTGAACCGGTGCAGGACGAAATCTCCGGGAAAACTATCCAATGTGTCGCAGAAGGACTTGAAGATGAAACAACGGTGTATACCTTCTTCTTAACCGATGACGAAAAGCTGTATCTGGTTGAAGGCAGCATCCATTATTTGGGTGATAAAATCACACTGCGGGAATTATTCGATTCTGTGGCGGAGAATTTCAGCAATGTCAAGATGAAACCTTACAATCAAGGTTATTTTTACGATTATTATGCCGCCGACGCGGATATCATCGCCTGCGGACTTGTTCAGGGAAACGCTTATATCTGCATCACCGGACATGAAGAGACAGATGAATTTTATCCGTATGTATCCTTGATTTATGCCGCGATCGATTACGTGGAACGCTTGGATGCGGAATAAGCAATTCTGAAGAAACCGAGCTCTTTTATAGTATGCATTTCGACTGGATGACTTTCTCCCAGCGCCCTGAAATAGCAAAAAAGTTCTGCCGTTCTCTTGTTTTTTCTCTGAGAAAAAACAAGAGAACGGCAGATATTCTTTCATTACTTGAAAAGAATATCCCTATTTTTAAATCCTGCTTTTTTTCTGACAGCCATTCGAAAGGGATCTTTATATTTCGGATAGCTGTGTCCTGAGCATCGCATCCCAAATGTCAAAAAAAATGATATAATTTATAAAATATTAGAATTATAATATTTTTAATATTTTATTCAAAAACAGAAGGAGTAGGGACAT
>CALAEB010000372.1 GCA_937890875.1 uncultured Anaerolineaceae bacterium
TTCTGGCGTTGCTGGGAAAAATTTTCAGTCCGGAGTCCAAAGCCGGAAAATTCATTCTACCGAAAGTGAGTTCGCTGCTGTCCGGGATGCAGATCCTGAGCCAGCCGAAAAAGTTTTTGGTGTGGCTGCTCTGGATTCTGCTGGCCTGGGTCTGCTGGTGGCTGACGATGATCGTCAGTATGCGCGTGTTCTTCCCGCAGCTCCCGCTTTGGGCCAGCTTTTTCACGCAGAGTATTACAGCACTGGGCGGAGCGATCCCTTCCGCTCCGGCGGGTTTGGGCGTGATTGAGGGCGCCTTTGTGGTTGCGCTCAGCTTTTTTGGCGTTAGCCAATCTGCCGCGCTGGCGTTCGGCATCCTGAATCATTCGATGGGGATCCTCACGCCGGTGTTCTGGGGAATTATCGGGTTTATTGTGCAGGGACAGAAGTTTTCGGAAGTATTTTCCGGGCTGCAGAATGCGGATTTATCGGAAGAAAGGGATGTGAAATGACCAAAAAGTATCTTGTGACGGGAGGCGCCGGGTTCATCGGAGCCAATTTTACAGCCGATCTGCTGGAAAAGAAACGGAACGTGGTGATTTTTGACAACCTTTCCCGCGGTGGTTCGCGGGCCAACCTTGCTTGGCTGCGGGAGAAATATGGCGAAGACGCGTTTCAGTTGATCCAGGCGGATGTGCGCGACGCGGCGGCATTGGAAACTGCGGCGCGGGATGCGGATGTGATCTGTCATTTCGCTGCGCAGGTCGCTGTGACCACTTCCGTGATCAACCCGCGCGAGGACTTTGAAATCAATGCGGCCGGCACCTTCAATGTGCTGGAGGCGGCCCGCAAAAGCGGCCGCAATCCGGTCGTCCTGTATACCTCGACCAATAAAGTGTATGGCGGGATGGAGGATGTGCGGGTCGTCGAACGGGTGACGGATTATGCCTACCTCGATTTTCCGGAGGGCATTCCGGAAACGCAGCCGCTGGATTTTCATTCACCGTATGGCTGTTCCAAAGGCGCCGGCGACCAGTATATGCGGGATTACAGCCGGATCTACGACCTGCCGACGATTGTTTTCCGTCAGAGCGCGATTTACGGCCCCCGTCAGTTCGGTGTGGAGGATCAGGGCTGGGTTTCGTGGTTCATTATCGCTGTCCTGACGCAAAAACCGATCACGATTTACGGGAATGGAAAACAGGTGCGAGACCTTTTATATATTGAGGATCTCGTGCGCGCCTATCACACGGCGATCGATCAGCCGGCGGTTTCAGCCGGGAAGATTTATAACATCGGCGGCGGCGTGAATAATGTGATTTCAGTCTGGAAAGAGTTCGGCCCGATTCTGGAATCGCTTGCCGGTCGGGAAATTCCGGTCGGGTTCGGCGGTTGGCGCCCGGGCGATCAGGTGATTTATGTTTCGGATATCCGCAAAGCCGGGCGGGAATTGGGCTGGAAACCGCAGGTATCCGTACGGGATGGGATCGAGCGGCTGTACCGCTGGGCTGAAGCCAACCGGAATCTGTTCGCATGAAAATTCTGGTAGCGCTGACATATTACAGCCCGTATATCAGCGGGCTGACAATCTATGCCGAACGGATTGCGCGGGCCTGGGCGAAAGCGGGGCATGATGTGGTTGTCCTGACTTCCCGCCACAATCCTGAGCTGCCGGAGGAAGAAGTGTTGGACGGTGTGCTGGTCGTGCGCGCGCCGGTGCTGCTGCGGATCAGCAAAGGGGCGGTGATGCCGGCTTTTTGGGCAAAGGCGGTCCGCTGGGTCGAATGGGCGGATGTGGTGAACCTGCATCTGCCGCAATTTGACGCGGCTTGGGTTGCCTGGCTGGGGAAGCGTAAACGAAAATTCACCATTTTGACCTATCACTGCGATCTGATGATGCCGCCCGGGGTGGTCAATCAGGTTTCCAACCGCTTTGTTTTATGGATGAACGATCTGGCGGGACGTTTTTGTGACCAGATTGTGGCTTATACGGACGACTACGCCGCTTATTCGTTCTTTTTGCCGAAGTTCTCTGAAAAGATCCGGATTATCCAGCCGCCGGTGGAACTGCCCGAGGTGAGTGATGCGGCGGTGGCAGCCTTCCGGCAAAAGTGGAACGCGGTGGAAAACAGCCCGATTATCGGGATGGCTTGCCGGTTCGCGGCGGACAAAGGTGTGGAAGTGCTTTTGGACGCGCTGCCGAAAATTATCGAACGTTTTCCCGACTGCTGTGTCTATTTCGCCGGCCCGTACCAGGATGTTCTGGGCGAACGGGCCTATTATGAAC
>CALAEB010000373.1 GCA_937890875.1 uncultured Anaerolineaceae bacterium
AAGGCGTCCGGTTTGGTCACGCTGGCGGATGATTCCGGTCTGAAAGTGAACGCGTTAAACGGCGCGCCCGGAATCCATTCCCATCGTTATGCGCCGCAGCCCGGTGCGACAGACGCCGACCGGCGGCGGTTCCTGCTGGAAAATTTGACGGGGAAGCCCAGACCTTGGAGCGCGTGTTTTTATTGCGCTGTTGCGATCGCTTTCCCCGGCGAAGACAAAATTCTCTATAGTCACGGCGTTTGCGAAGGTGAAATCATCCCTGAGGAACGCGGAACCAATGGGTTTGGTTATGATCCGATCTTTTTTATCCCGGAATATGGCCGGACAATGGCGGAAATCAGCGAGGCTGAGAAAAACCGGATCAGCCATCGTGGGCGAGCCATTCAGGTGGCGCGTCCGTTATTATCAGAAATAGCGTAATCGTTCATCCAATGGATACCATTCGACATTTATTCCGAATTGGGCATGGCCCCAGCAGCAGTCACACCATGGCGCCTGGGTTCGCAGCCGCCCGGTTCAAAACGCTCACGCCGGATGCGGCGCGTTATCAGGTGATTTTATATGGCAGCCTGGCTGCAACCGGCCGCGGGCATTTTACCGATCAGGCGATCCTGGATGTTCTGTCTGCGGAAAAGACAGAAATCATCTGGAAGCCGGATGTCGTTCCGGCTTTTCACCCGAACGGCATGGAATTTTTTGCCTTGGACGGAGAAGGGCACCCGGTCCGGCAATGGATGGTCTATTCTGTCGGCGGAGGCGCTTTATCGGAAGGCCCGGACGATAATGAGGCGGAAGATTTTTATCCGCATAAAAACATGAATCAGATCATGGATTATCTCAAGCGGACCGGCAAGACCTATTGGGAATACGTGGAGGAATGCGAGGGTCCGGCGATCTGGGATTATCTGCGGAAGATTTGGCGTGCGATGTATGCGGCAATTGACCGCGGCATCAACAATGAAGGGCTGATTCCTGGCGGATTGGGAGTTTCCCGGAAGGCCTGCAGCTACTATCGCCGCAGTCAAATGATGAACGCCGCTTATGCCGGTAACCCGTTGCTGACGGCCTATGCGCTGGCTGTATCTGAAGAAAACGCAACCCGCGGCGAAATTGTGACCGCGCCTACCTGCGGTTCCAGCGGCGTTGTCCCGGCCATTCTGCGCTTTCTGCAGGAGTCGTTGGGACGAACCGAAGACACGATCCTGCGTGCGCTGGCGACGGCCGGCCTGTTCGGCAATGTGGTGAAGCATAACGCATCCATTTCCGGAGCTGAAGTGGGTTGTCAGGGGGAAGTAGGGGTTGCCTGTTCGATGGCTGCCGCGGCGGCCTGCCAGCTTTATTCGGGATCCATCCGGCAGATCGAGTATGCGGCAGAAATGGCGCTGGAGCATAACCTTGGACTGACCTGTGACCCGGTGAACGGATTGGTTCAGGTGCCTTGTATTGAACGGAACGCTTTTGCGGCCGGAACTGCGCTTTATGTGGCCCAATTTGTCAGCTATTCGGATGGGTCGCATCGGGTCAGTTTTGATGAGGTGGTGGATGTGATGAAGCATACCGGGCTGGATATCCCTTCGCTTTATCGGGAAACCGGCGAAGGCGGCCTGGCAACAGTCTATCGAGTGCCGGATACCCGGAAATAAAGCAATATTGGCAGATTAGAGAAAGATATCTTTTGGATCCGGCAGTAATTGCGCAGCTTTTGGAAATTAACACCCGGTTTTATCATGATTTTGGGGAAGCTTTTGCCGCTACTCGGCGAAGAATCCAGCCCGGTGTCCGCAGTGTCCTTGCTACGATCCCGGAACATGGCAGCTGGCTGGACCTGGGCTGCGGCTCCGGCGCACTGGGGCGGGAATGGGCCGCTTCCGGCAGGACCGGTTCCTATTTGGGGCTCGATTTCAGCGAGCCGTTACTGCGGGAAGCCCGGAAAGTTACCGCCGGAGCCTCCGGTAGCCGATTGTCGGTCCGTTATGCTTTCGCGGACTTAATGGATCCGGCATGGGGAGATGCTTTTCCCGCTCAGTCCTATGATGGGGTGATGGCTTTCGCCTCCCTTCATCATATCCCGGGGCGGGAGAATCAGCGCAGGTTTTTTTCGGCAGTTTACCGTCTGCTCCGCCCGGGAGGAAAGTTGATTCTTTCTGTTTGGCAGTTTCAGAATTCAGCCAAATTAATGGAGCGGGTTCTGCCCTGGGAGACGGTCGGCCTGCAAGAAACGGACGTTGAACCGGGGGATACATTGCTGGACTGGCGGTACGCGCTTTCAGGGCAGCAATCCCGAACCGGGATCCGTTATGTTCACCTGTTCTCTGCGGAATCACTGCAGCATTTGGCGTCAGCAGCGGGTTTCAGCCTGACAGCGCAGTTCTATTCCGATGGTGCTGAAGGGAACCTGGCGCTTTACCAGATATTTCAGCGCTGAGGATTTTGGACCATTTTCGCAGGAATTTCGAATTGCTGCTGTTTTCCGGGGCAATTTAAAATAGAAAGCGATTCTGCGTATTCTAAATTCCCGGTTTTTCTCTTCGGGTCCGTTATTATTCTCCTCTCAACGGCTTTCGCTTCTATTCAGTAAAGGGTCATATTGCTTTTCAACCGGTATGTATCGTTCAAAGCGGAAAATTGACGGAATATACATCATGCTGCTTGCAAGGATCAGCACGCTGATCCCGCTGAATGCATACCAGAAATGAACGCCGAACAGTTCAGCCGCCGGGCCGGAAAGGATCATTGAAAGCGGCACGGAAAAATTGATCAGGCTGCCTGAGATGGAAAAGACGCGGCCCTGCATTTCCGGCCGGGTCTTGGACTGCAGCAGTGCGTTCAATGTCGCAAGACTGAACGCTTCGCCGAAACCGGCCACACCCCAGCCGAATATTGCCAACGGAAGCTGGTCCCTTGCCGCGGTTCCAATCAGCAGCATGCCGATTCCATACAGCAGGTCACCGAAGATACTGGTTTTGATGCGGCTTTTGAATCCGCCGGAGAAGCAGAGAAAAATGCTGCCGACAATCGACCCGATCCCGAATGCCATTCCCATGATTCCCAGTTCGGTTGCTCCGCCGCCAAAGAAATCGGATATCAGCAGCGGCAACAGGCTGTCCCCCGGAATGAGAAACAGGTTGGTGACGGAAACATAGATCAGCAGGCGGAATAATCCGGGTGTTCGTTTTACATAAAGGAAGCCTTCTTTCAGCTCTTTCCAATTTCCGCTGAACATCGCAGGAACAGATGGCAGCGGAGCGGAAGATGCCGCTGTTTCCGGAAATTTGATCAGGAATAACGGGACAACACCGATGACCGCAAGAATAATTTCGGTCAGCATGATCGTTTCCATTGAAACAGTGTTAATCAGAGCCGCACCGAGGATCGGCCCGATCATACCGGCTGCTCCGCGGATCAGATAGTCGATAGCGTTGATCCGGGTCAAGTGTCTTTCCGGCACAATTTGTGCCGCCGTCGCGTTCAGTGCCGGCCAGCGGCAGACATTGGCGCTGGACCGCAACAGCAGGCAGAGCAGGACCATCCAGGGAAGAACGATATCGAGCTGGTATCCTGCCATTAGCAGAAAGCCGAAAAAAGCAATGATAAGACTGGCATAAATCAGGATTTTTTTTCTGCTCCAGCGGTCAACGATCGGGCCGATTAACGGCGCGACAAGAATTTCAGGTAAAAGCGTGACCAGTGTGGCAAGTGAGAGGATAATGGCTGACCCTGTTTTTTGGGCGAGCCACCAGACCAGGCTGAATTGGATGATGGATGTGCCCAACAGTGATAAAATCTGGCCTGACCAGAGGAATGAGAAGTTTATTTTCCAGTTTTCTTTGATAAACATAATTTTCTGCCTTGAACCATTTATTCGAGAATCTCTTGAGATACGGAAAATCAGGCTGATTTCAGCTAACGTTGAAAGACCCGGCTGAAAGAAAACGGGCTGTCTGATTTTCCGGTACGTCAAAAACGATGGGCATTTTTGCTGACAAAATGTCCATGATTCTCACGAACCTGTCGAAATGACAAACAACAGATTTCTGATTGAATTTAAGGATTCAAGTGTAAGAAAATTCGTATCTTTGGAATATTTCGAACCAGTTTCGCCGCCTTATTTCGCAGCTCTTCCTGATAAACTGATTGAAAATCGTTTTTTGGAGGGCAGTCGTTGTGGTATTACTGCCAGGCTCATTGTCTTTCTTCTTACGGTGAGTATTCTTTCTTGTTTTCATAGTACACCAATTTTTGACGCCGGTTAGTAGGATATTGAATAGGTTGATTTCCCGGCAGCCGAATAAAAAAACCTTCCTATTAAATCCAGTATACCATAGGTACGGAGGACTTTTCAAGCTCGCTGCCGAAATTTTGTGTAGGATTCTGTAGGATTCCCATTGATGCGTTACGGGAGAAGAAAAAGAAACAGCGAACAGAAAAAAATCCATAAACTTTATGAATATGATATGAGTAAGTAATACTTTTGCAATCTGATTCACAATAAATATCATCTAGAAAAAAAGACTGGCCCTATTTATTTTTTTATATCTGGTTCTTGTGGCGTGGGTTAGGATGCTCTAAAATATAGCTCATTAGGATACAGATAGGGGTATGGGTACAAAATCGTATAAATTGTTTATCCAAATAGACAGGAGGTATAAAGGTGCGTAAATTGTTTACTTCAGTTGCCTTGGCGATTATTCTCGTTAGAATGCTATCTGTGCCAGCGTTTGCTGCCACTGCTTGCGAGAGCTGGAGACACGTCGCAGACGACATGGGAGGTATTTTAGATGAGGCTTACAATTTATATGTGTCTGGAGATATGAAAGCCGCAAAAGATCAAGTTAATT
>CALAEB010000374.1 GCA_937890875.1 uncultured Anaerolineaceae bacterium
GGGGCATGTGCGCTGGGGTGAAACAGTCTATTCACCGATTGTGCCTGAAGGACGTGTAGATTATCTTATCGCGTTTGAAGAACTTGAAGCACTTCGTCATTTAGGGCAAGTAAAGTCAACGGGAACGATTCTTGTGAACCAACAAAAGATTTATCCTGTTTTGGTTTCAAGCGGATTGGCAGAATACCCGTCTGATGAAGAGATCGAAAAATCTTTGAAAGCAACCACAAAAAACATTTTTGAAGTTCCTGCCATTAATTTAGCTTTGGACGTTGGTAGTTCAAAGGTTCTGAATATTGTTCTTATTGGCGCTTTGTCAGCTTTGTTTGATATTGATCCTTCTGTTTGGGCGGGTGTGATACGGGAAAGAGTTCCAGCGAAATTTACAGAGTTAAATATCAAAGCATTCAATGCCGGAAGAAACTGGATGAAGAGAGAGGAGTAGAGATGCGCATTTTTGTGATTAATCCTAATTCATCGGAGAGCGTAACAAGCCATCTGAGTGAAACATTGAACCGGATAAAGCGGGATGATTGTGAACTGACAGTAGTATGCCCTGAACACGGTCCGGTTTCTATTGAATCGGCATATGATGAAACTTTGGCTGCCTATCAGATTATGCCGCTTGTAAAAAAAGCTAATGATGAAGGGTATGATGCGATTGTTTTGGCATGCTTCTCCGACCCGGGTCTTGATGCAGCTAAAGAGTTATCTACGATCCCTGTTGTTGGTATTGAAGAATCTACATTACACATGGCCGCATTACTTGGCCATAAATTCTCTGTTATGACTGGTATGGCGCGTCGTATTCCCACACGTGAATTTCATGCATTGCTTCGCGGTGTGGACACCTTCTATGGCTCCTCACCTGCGTTGAATATGTCTGTACTTGAAATGGATAGTGATCCGGCCAAAGCAAAGGCTCGTATTATCGAAGTGGCTCGTAAAGCTGTTACGGAAGATCGTGCAGAGGTGATCATCCTCGGATGTGCTGGCCTTGCTGGTTATTCAGAAGACATTGAACGTGAATTAGGCGTCGTTGTCCTTGATCCGAGTTCTGTTGCATTGAAAGTTGCCGAAGCGATTGTTGATCTTGGCCTTCATCATAGCAAAGTGGGCAGATACTCATGCCCTCCTGTAAAAGAAATTAAGTAACAAGAAAGGTACCTATTATGATTAATATTACTCGTGGCGTTCCGCCAATTGAAGTCTTCCCGACTGATGATTTAATTGCAGCTTCCGCTGAAAGCCTTAAGGAAGATGGGGCACGTATCCTTCAATACCTGCATGCTCCCGGTTATCCTCCACTTCTTGAATTCCTTGCCAGGAAACATAATGTCGATCTGAGTGAGATCATCCTGGGCAACAGCTCACTTGAATTACTCCAGTTCGTCACCATGACCGAACTTAAAAGTGGTGATTATGCTTTCATTGAATCACCTTCCTATGACCGTGCCAATACCCTGTTAGAACGTTCCGGCGCTCATGTGATAGGCATTCCGATGGAAACTGATGGTGTTGATCTGAATGTTTTTGAAAAAGAACTGAAGAAAAACCCACCAAAATTGTTCTACATCATTGCTGATTTCCAGAACCCGATGGGCACTGTTACAAGTGCTGCTAAACGTGAACAGATTGCCAAATGGGCACGTGAATACAACTTCATCGTGGTTGAAGATGCCCCTTATCGCGAACTTCGTTATCACGGCACACCGGTACCGGCCATCCGTTCATTCGCTCCGGATCATGTGGTTACTCTGTCTTCTTTCTCAAAGACTCTTGCGCCAGGACTTCGTATGGGCTATCTGTATGGCCCAGCAGAAATAGTTAAACGTGTTACCAAATGGGAAGTGGACACTTATATTGGTTCAGTAACCCCGACACAGGGCATGGTTTATCAGTATCTGAAAAAAGATCTGTTTGACAAAAATCTGACTAAACTCTGTGATTTATATCGTCCGCGCCTTGATGCACTGCTTTCATCACTTGATGAATATTTACCGAGTGCTGTTTATCCGCGTCCGGAAGGTGGTTTCTTCGTAGGTGCGACACTGCCAGAGGGCAACAGTATGGACAAACTGCTGCCTGCTGCACTTGAAGCTGGATTTAAACTTACTGATGGACGTGGCTTTTACCTTAATCCGAAAGATGGCGATCGTTTCCTCAGGATTCCGTTCTGCAGTCTGACGCCGGAAGATATCAAACATTCGATCGAACAGCTTTCAAAGATCATTAAACATTAAAATATCTGTCTACCGGACATGGCAGAAACTAAAAACCTCCAACTGCCATGTCCAATTTATATTCGAACAAAAATAGCATCGGACAAAATCCGATGCTATTTTTGTTCGAATATAAATGATGAGATAGCCAAAACAAACTGACCGAAATCTGTTTTCTTGTTTACGCAAAACAATTTCCACAGGTAGTCATCATCAATGAATATTATCAAAAGGTCACGGTTGTTAAAATAACTGGTGAAGGCTCAGCTATAAGCCTTCACCAGTGAGACACAACGAAAAACAAAGCGTCAATGATCAGCATCAACGATCGAAGACACGCTCCGGATTATTCGAATTGTTCCGCAGTCGCCAGAAGGGTTGATTCGACGTCAGCCCCGCCGATCATGATGCTCTTCCACATATTGCCGATCTCCTCAGCGAATTGGCCCGCGTCACTGAAAGCGACGTCAAACCGCATCCAATCCATCATTTCAAGCGCAGCATTCACAGCGGACGCCTTATAGTACAGCGGGGAATCGGTAGTGGATGCCAGAAAAGCCTGATAATCCCCATTCTCAACCATGGACTGGCTGATGGGAAGATTTCCGGTGTTGATCAGCCATTCGCTGTTCTGTTCAGCGCCGCTCAGATATTTGATCAATAACCAGCCCGCCACCCGTTGTTCCGGTGTAGCGTTGGAGAATATCGCGTAATTTTCGCCCTTCATGAAAGTTGCCGGATTCTCCAGGTCTTTCTGAGGAATCGGGGCGATGCCAACTTCGAAATCTTTATGGCCGGATGCGACATTGGGAACAGCGTACTGGATACCAGCCGCGGCGCCCACGAACATATAACACTCTTCCATCACAAAGCCATTGCTGCTGTTATTCCCGCCGGCGCTCGGCATCAAAGCCGGCAGCGTAAAATACCCCAGGTCCATGTTTTCACGATAGAAATTCAGCGCATCCAAAGAAGCCTGATTGTTGATATCGATCGACCCCGTTCCGGCAACATACGGGCTTCCCCATTGCGTGGACAAGGTCTTAAACGCCGCTTCACCGTACGATGTGTCATAGCTAAAGCCGGGTTTTCCGGTTTCCTCGAAGATTAACCGACTGTATTCAACCACCTGATCCCAGGTAGCAGGCGCTTCCCAACCATAGGAATCAAAGAAAGTTTTATTGTAGACAAAAATATCAGTGGTCTTTTTATTGGTAGGGAAACCATACAGCGTCCCTTCGCCGCCCAAACTGATCACTTCCGCTAAATACGGAGCAAAGAAGTCATTTTTCTCTTCTTCGGAGAAGCCAACCATCGGGCTGTTGAAATAGTCAGCCAGATCAATAATGGCCTCGCTGGCAATATATTCCGGAAACGTCGGATCATTCAGGTTGGACAAGGTCGGCGTGGTCCCCGAAACGATATTCTGGGTCAGCTTCGCGGTCAATTCGGTGATTGGGCCCTGATTGGAAAAATCCACCGAAATATTCGGATAGGCTTCCTGAAAAGCGTTGACCATCGCTTTCAGATAAGGAAAATTCGCCTGACCCGTGCCGGTCCAAAATGAAATTTCCACCGGCATGTCTCCGGCAAGAACTTTTTGCGCAGTATCCTCTATTTCAGAAGAAACCGCCTGAGCCGAAATGACACCAAACAGCACAAAAACCAACAAACAATAAATTACAGCGCTTTTAATCCTCATTTTTTCTCCTTTGAACTATCTCTGTCCGTTGAACAGAGTTGCCTGACTCGATACATCATCCTTTCATCCCTCCCCGGGTGATTCCTGAGAAGATATATTTCCGAAGCAGAACAAACACCAAAATCAATGGGATGGTGACCAGCGTCGCAGCCGCCATCTGCAACTCGTACTGGATATTACCGGTACTCGTTGTGAATGCGTTCTTCAGTCCATTGGAAATCAAACGCAGGTTATCCTGTGTCGTAACCAGGTTCGGCCACGCGTATGTATCCCAAATCCAAATCATTGAAAGCAGCATGGTGGTAAGGATGGTCGGCTTGGCAACCGGCAGCACCACCTTCCAAAGATATTTGAAATTGGTCAGTCCATCGATCCTGGCGGCGATATACAAATCTTCCGGGATCTGTTTCATCGTCTGCCGCAAAAGAAAAATATTGAAAGCATTCACACAGTACGGAAGAATCAACGCGCGGAATGTATTGAGCCATTTCAGTTTTGCGATTGTCATAAAATTGGTAATGATCATGATTTCTTGCGGCAGCATGACCGCGATCAATACGACGGCGAAAAGAAAATCTTTTCCTTTAAATTCAAGCCGCGCGAAGGCGTAAGCGGCCAGTACGGTGATCATTGTGCTGATCAGGACCACAAATGCAGAGACAATCAGCGTGTTCAGAAAGTAGCGCATCAGCGGTTCGGTTTGAATCACCTTGGCAAAGTTGTCAAAACGGTATGTTTTTGGCAGCAGCGTCGGCGGAATATGGAGGGCCTCCGCCTCACTTTTCAAAGCGGTACCCAGCATCCAGAAAAAGGGAATAAGTACCATGACGGCAGCAGCAGCCAGCAAGAAATAGTTAACGGTCTTCACCAATGGCTTTTTCATTTGTAATGGACCCACTTTTTTGAGAAATAAAACTGAACCGCGGTCAAAATAACAATGATCAGCAGGAGGATGAACGCGGCCGCGCTGGCCTTACTGATCGCACCCGGAGATAAATAATCATCAAGCGAATCGATGATATAACCGACAATGGTGATCATCATTTTGGAGTTATCGCCGATCGGGCCATAGGCGTCACCGAACAAGGCAACCACCGACGCGTAAGATTTGAGCGCTGTGATCACCGAGGTGATCAAAACATACATCGTCACCGGGGACAATAATGGAAAAGTGATTTTTCGAAGAATGTTCCATTGACTCGTTCCGTCAATTTGAGCCGCCTGGTAATATTGCAGATTAATGCTCTGCAGTCCACTCAGAAACAGGATCACTTTGAGCGACAACCCCTGCCACAACGAATAGACAAATAAGATAAACAGGCAACGGATATAGGACCGGGTATATAGATCCGCGGAACCCGCGATTCCGACGCCGCTGATCCAGGGAACCGGATCAATGTCGAACCAGCTCAGGACCAGATTGATGAATCCAAAATTCGTATTAAACAGCAGCGCAAAGACCATCCCGGCCGCGATAATGTTGGTCACCTGCGGCAGGTAATACAGCGTGGTCAGGAAATTCCTGAACTTTTTTATTGAATTCAGCAGCAACGCCGTAGCAAGCGCGGTAATCAGTGACGCAGGCGCACAGACAAATGCGACGAAAGCGGTATTAAAGCAGGCACGCTGAAACGTCTTGTCGCGAAGAATTTCCAAATAATGTCCGGCAGAAAATCCTTTAAAGGCGCCGGTCAAGAATCGATAATCCAATTTCACAGAAGTGATTAATGTATTGATCACCGGATAAACCGTGAAAACTGCCAATAAAACAAGCGCCGGCAGAAGATAGAAATAAGCAGCACGGTCATAATGGATTGGGTTGCGGTCCCGCTTCATTGCTGCCATATCTTCTCTCCATCGGAATTGAACAGATATATCATGTTCGGCGTCACGGTCAGCGCCAGCCGGTCGCCGATGCTTATATCGTCCGCCCGCTCTTTCACCAATCGGATCGTGCCGGATGTTCCGAATTTTGTTGTGACAACGGTGATGCCTCCGTGCCGGCTCATTTCGACCACATCCGCATGGAATCGTGCTTTTCCTTCTTCCGAAACGAACAGATTTTCAGGCCTGAACCCGGCGGAGACCGGCTGGTCTGCGATCGGAATATCCGAGAGGATCACTTTCCCTTCCGTAATGAACCTCCCGTCAATGATTTCCCCTGCAATCATGTTGACCGGCAAACCGCCTAAAAACCCGGCAGTAAAACGGTTGGCGGGACTGTCATACACGTCCTGAGGTTTTCCGTACTGTTGAAGAACACCTTTTTTCATGATCGCGATTTCGTCACAAATGTTCAGCGCTTCTTCCTGGTCATGGGTCACGAAGATGGTCGTGATACCGGTCATTTGCTGGATCCGCCGGATCTCATCCCGGGTTTGGACCCGCAGCCTTGCGTCAAGGTTGGAAAGCGGCTCATCCAGCAAGAGGATCGAAGGCTGTTTCACGATGGCCCGCGCGATGGCAACCCGCTGCTGCTGCCCGCCGGACAACTCGAAAGGTTTTCGGTCGAGGCAATCCTCAATTTCCACCAATCCGGCGGTTCTGAGCACTTCTTCCTGAACAAATTCTTTCAATCGAATGCTTTCTTTCGCCGTTTTGTTGCGGGTCCATAGCTTCGTTTCAAGCTGTTTCCGAATTTCTTTCGAATTAATCAGCGGAAATTCAATATTTTGCCGCACCGTAAGATGCGGGTATAAGGCGTAATTTTGGAAAACCATCCCCACCCCGCGCTTCGCCGGTGACAGATTGGTAACCTCCTGATCATCGAACCAAACTTTCCCCGAGGTGGGCTGGCAGACGCCTGC
>CALAEB010000375.1 GCA_937890875.1 uncultured Anaerolineaceae bacterium
ATTTTTGGCAAATTTTACCCTTTTGACACCCGAATCAAAATTCAGATCGCATTTCAAACCCCGGATATTTTTGGCAAAAATCCGATCGACTTTTGCCACGCCCCGAAATATTTCGGTTTACCGCAGCGCTTCCGGCAATTCACACAAGATCAGTTCACCTTTGCGGCCATCATCCGGCTGCGCCTGCGGAAAGTGGTCCGCCGCGAGCAATACCAGCTGCGGGCGGGGATCGGCAACCCGGCTGAACTCAGGCTGTTCAAAAACCAGATCCTTATTGGAACGGATGGTAAAAGCAGAAGGCCGTTCCGCCACAGACACACCGGTCCGGCCGGCAGCCGACTGAAGCGCCGTCCAGCCTTCCGGCGTATCGGCGAACAAAACCACAGCCGGCTTGTAATTCTCGAAAAAATGGGCAAAAACCGCGCCGAGCACGTCCGGATTCGCCGGCTGAAAAAGCGCGTCGTCATAAACAAAAACCCGGTCGGCGCCGAAACGGAACAAAGACCGCGCTTTACGGGCAATCCGGAATCCATAGACCAGCAGGGAAACTTTGACATTGTCCGGTTCCGCCAATTCCCGTGCTTTGAACAACAGCGCTTCCACGGACGGAGTCAGCGAGCCATCCGGCTGCATTTCACCGCAGACCGCGATATCCAGATAATCTGTTTTGCTGAGTTTCTGTCCCTGCGATTCAGAGGTTGCATAATTTTTTAAATCGATCATTATTTTCCTTACCTCACACCGATGCGCTATTCAGCCTCAGCGGCACCGATTCTGAAATATGAAGATTTGTCACGAAAAAAAACACAGAATAAGATTTTTCATCAGCATGATATCCGGCATTAACGGCGCTGCCGGGCCACTTCGAAAATCAAAATTCCGGCTGCAACAGCGGCGTTCAACGATTCAATGTTACCGGACATCGGGATAAACACCTTCCCATCGGATAAATCCTGCGCCGCATCGCTGATGCCGTCCGCTTCGGAACCGATAATCAATGTTGTCGGTTTTGTAAAATCACAGTTCCAGCAGGCCTGCCCGCCTTCCATATCCGAAGCAAGGATCTGCATCGCCGGAAACCGGCGCAGAAACGAAGCCATTTCGGCCCAGTTCATCTGCACAAACGGGATTTTGAGGTGGCCGCCCATCGCCGAGCGGATCACCTTTGGGGCATACGGATCGGCACAGCCGGGTGACAGCAGGATCAAATCAACCCCGGCAGCGGCAGCCGTCCGGAACAGTGTTCCCAGATTGCCGGGATCGCGGATGGTATCCAGCAGCAGGACAAAATCAACGTTTTCAGGCAGCGACTGCGCCCGTTTCTCCATCACGGCCAGCACGCCCTGCGGGGAGGCCGTATCGGATACCGATTTCATCAACTGTTCTGTGATTTCCTCCGCCGGTATTCCCCGCTCCGCGGCGGACCGGACCAGCTCCGCAGCGCGGGGAGTCAGCGGCGCGGTATAAAAAATCAGCCGGCAGATTTCTGCGCTGCGGACGGCTTCTTCGACCGAACGGACGCCCTCAATCACATAACAACCGGAATCATCCCGTTCCTTTTTCTGAGCAGCCAGTTTCCGGACCCATTGGATTTTTGCGTTTTGAGCAGATGTGATCATAAAATAAGAGAAGTTTTCTTTCTGCTATAATGGCCTGAATAAATTTATAATAATCAATAAGGACAAACCGATGAAAAAAATATCAATCCTAATTGTACTTGTTATTCTGACCGCTTTCAGCGCATGCCAGACAAAAGAAAAACCAGAAACGGAGACCGCGGTGACTGAACAAACTCCAATTGTCAAAAACATCAGTCCACAGGAAGCGAAAGATCTGCTGGCGGATGAAAAAGCGCCGCTATTAATTGACGTACGCGAACCGGATGAATACGCTTCCGGGCATATTTCAGATTCGATCAACGTCCCCCTGGGAAACGTAGTTGACGGATTAAACAGCCTTGAACTGGAAAAAGACGCGCCGGTCATGCTCTACTGCCGTTCCGGACGGCGGAGTGCGGAAGCAGCCGAAACTTTATTGAACGCAGGATATACCAATATCTATGATTTGGG
>CALAEB010000376.1 GCA_937890875.1 uncultured Anaerolineaceae bacterium
GGGGGATTACCGTTCCCCGCTCGGGGAGGACGCGGTGCAATATTACTACCGCCCGCGCAAAAACGTGGTCAACCGTCCGGTAATGCTGGGCGGGAAAGGTTTCCATATCTGCGGGAACCATAAGCAGACCATCCCGGCGCTTACCCGGCTGCTGACCGCGGAGGGAGAAACCTTCCCGCTGGCATCGCAGAAAACCGCAGCGGATTTATCCGAAGAGCTCGGCCAACCGGCGCGCGAGCTGCTGGACAGTGCGCTCACGGCGCATCCCGAAATTGCCGCGAACCGGGAATCGATCATCCGCGCTTTTCACCTGATCCGGCGCTGTTATCGGACCGGCGGCACGTTGTTTCTGGCCGGCAATGGCGGCAGCATGTCTGACGCGCTGCACATCAGCGGCGAACTGCAAAAAGCATTTGTACTGAAGCGCAAGATGCCGGCTGTGCTGGCGGAGCGGCTCTCGACGTATGACGGCGGAGACGTACCGGCCCGCAATCTGGAACCGGCTTCCCGGGCGGTCGTGCTGGGGGCAAATCCGGCGCTGCGCTCGGCGATTGAGAATGATTTTATGGATGCGGATTGCTGCCTTGCGCAGGAGCTTTACGCCATGGCCAAGCCGGGCGATGTGCTGTTGTCCATCAGCACCAGCGGCAACGCCAAAAACCTGCATTATGCCGCCAGTCTGGCCAAAACGCTGGGCGTTTATATCATCGGGCTGACCGGAAGCAAGGGCGGGAAACTGCGCGAAGACGCGGACGTACTGATTGCGGTCGACGCGGAAATGACGGACGAAATCCAGAACCGGCACATTCTGGTTTACCACACCTTGTGCAAACTGTTAGAAACAGACTTCTTTGGCGGGGTTTCAAAATAGGGCAAAATTTACTTTTTCATTCGGAAGGAATCTCCTGATTGGGCTCTGGTGCCAAAAGTCAAATGGAACAGAAGGAGAAAACGGTGGTTCTTTCTTTGCAAAAAACGCAAAGAAAGAACCACCAACCCTCTTTTTTTCGAGGGCTCGAGACCCGGGACATATTTCAAGTTCTTACTTCTTCGGAGGAAATTAAACATGGATTTGCGTGAACAATTATTGAAAGTGTATATCAGCGAATTGCAAAAGACGATCGATATCCTGCCGCTGGACCAGATCCTGAAAGCGGCCGAGCGGATCGACCAAGCCCGGCTGGAAGGCCGGACGATCTTCACCATGGGCAACGGCGGCAGCTCAGCCACCGCCAGCCACATGGCCTGCGACTTTGCCAAAAATACCCGTGACCCGGAAATTCCGGCCATCCGCGCCATCTGCCTGAGCGACAGCACACCGACGCTGACCGCGTTTGCCAATGACGAAGGGTACGAGACCGTCTTCGCCGAGCCGCTCAAAGCGCTGGCAGTGCCCGGGGACGTGCTGATCGCCATCAGCGGCAGCGGCAACTCCCCCAACATTCTGCGCGGACTGAAAGCTGCCAAAGCGCTGGGCGTGACGACGATCGGCCTTTCCGGCTTCAAAGGCGGAAAAATGATCTCCATGGTCGATATCCCGATCAACATCGACACCGACAGTATCGAGCGGGTGGAGGATGTGCACATGATTTGTGATCATTTGCTGACCATGGTCATGCGTGAGTCCCATCAGTCTGCCCATTCCAATTGAGCCGGATTATGATGGACTCGCAAGCGGATCACGCGCTGGCGCTCGACTTCGGCGGCACCAAACTGGCCGCGGCGGTCATCCGCATCGCGGACGGCGACATGCTGGCCTATCGCAAAACCGCCACACCGGCGGCGCAGGGTGCGGAGGCCTCTCTGCAGCGCATGATCGAGATCGCTGCAGAAAGCCTGCGGGAATCAGCGCTGCCGATGGATCGTTTCCGCGGCGCCGGCATCAGTTTCGGCGGGATGGTCTCTCCGGACGGCAGCCGGGTCGTGCGCTCCATGCATGTGAAGGGTTGGGAGGATATGCCCTTGCCACAGCGCATTTCGGACCATTTTCACTTGCCGGCCGCAATGGGAAATGACGGGAATGTGGCCGCGCTAGGCGAATGGCGCTATGGCAGCAGCGGGCAGCCTGATCCGTTCATCTACATCCAGATCAGCACCGGCATCGGCGGCGGACTGATCCTGAACCGGAAGATTTTCTGCGGGCAGGGAATGGGTGCCGAGATCGGCCATCTCAAAGTCCAGTTTGACCCCGCAGCCAGCTTCCCCTGCGCCTGCGGCAGCCGCGGCTGCATTGAAGCGGTAACGGCGGGTTGGGCGCTGGAACGGGAAGCCAAGCGCTTGGCTTCCC
>CALAEB010000377.1 GCA_937890875.1 uncultured Anaerolineaceae bacterium
GAATGTGAAACAGAAAAATCCGTTCAAAGGGATGCCTGGCCGAATGGTAAAACCGGGCACAGTTTGCCTGCTGATGAAAGAGCCGGGGGGATATTTACAAGGATTTAACCCATTGCTCACGAAGTCTTCAATTGCAAGGTTTATTCTATTAATTGGGTAAAGTGTCAAAAGTCAACTTGTAGAAGCGGAAACCGTTGTTCTATTTTTAGTTAGGAAAAGCCCAACAAAAAATAGAACAACCAATAACTCTTTGGGGAAAATTTTACCCTTTTGATACCCCAACCGTTAATTGCGTTACGATCCAAAAACCGGCGGATTTTCATGACCCTGTTGAAATCGCGGGGAGGACACGAAAAATTTCCGGTCTATGCCTGCGGTGAGAATTTCAAGCGTGCGATTGCCCGCCTGATTTTTATTACAAAAATGGAGATATAAATGCGTAAGAATCAATTGTTTTTCCTTGTTTTATTCGTTATGGTGTTCGCTTTCGCTGCGTTCAGCGCTGCCGATGTTGCCGCACAGGACGCATTGGATGAATTGATTGCCGCGGCGCAGGCCGAAGGTACGCTCACGACCATCGCTCTTCCCCGTGACTGGTGCAATTATGGTGCGGCCATCGACGGCTTCAAAGCCAAATACGGCATCGAAGTTAACGAACTGAATCCGGATGGTGCCTCAGCTGATGAAATTGAAGCAGTTAAAGCCAACAAAGACAACAAAGGCCCACAGGCTCCGGATGTGCTGGACGTCGGTTATTCTTTTGGCCCCCAGTTAATTGAGGAAGGTCTGGTCCAGCCGTATAAAGTCTCCACGTGGGATTCCATTCCGAACGATGCTAAGCATCCGGATGGTTACTGGTACGGTGACTATTATGGTATTATGGCTTTCGAAGTCAACAGCGACCTGGTCGAGAACGTCCCGCAGGACTGGGCAGATCTGCTCAAACCGGAATACAAGAACCAATTCGCGCTTTCCGGCGACCCGCGTGTCTCAACCCAGGCACAAATGAGCGTTTATGCCGCTTCCCTGTACAACGGCGGCTCTTTGGATGATGTTACCCCCGGTCTGGATTTCTTCAAACAGATCAATGAAGCCGGCAATTTTGTTCCGTTGATCGCGAAACAGGCGACGGTTGCCAAAGGTGAAACCCCGATCATTATGCGCTGGGACTACAACGCGCTGGCCGATCGTGACGTGCTGGACAGCAACCCGACCATTGAAGTTGTCTATCCCGCTTCCGGAACAATCGCCGGTATTTATATCCAGGCCATCTCGGCTTATGCTCCGCACCCGAACGCCGCGAAGTTATGGATGGAATATCTGTACAGCGATGAAGGACAGAATATCTGGCTCTCCGGATATTGCCACCCAATCCGCTTTGAAGATATGAAGGCCCGCAGCGCACTCGATCCGGAAACCGAAGCCAAATTGCCTTCCTTTGATGGTCCGGTCGCTTTCCCCAGCCTGGAACAGCTCAATGCGGCCAACGCGGCAATTGCTGAAAACTGGATGGCGGCTGTCGGCGCAGATGTCAAATAAGAACCAGCTAACAACAAATACAAAAATGAAAAGGGACGCACTTGAAGTGCGTCCCAAAAATTCGTTTTTAAGCAACTGGATCGGGGTCACCCCGTTTTTTATTTTTACCCTCTTTTTCATCGTTCTGCCTTCGGTAAGCCTGGTCACCCGCGCGTTCCAGGATAACGCCGGAAATTTCACCCTGAGGAATTTTCTGGATCTGTTCAGCCCGGCTATTCTGAGTTCCTATTGGGTGTCAATCCGGATCAGTTTCGCCACCGCGCTGGCCGGCGGCCTGTTGGGGTTTCTGATGGCTTATGCCATCACGGTTGGCAAACTTCCCGACGGCGTCCGTTCCGGAATTCTGACCTTTTCCGGCGTGGCCTCCAATTTTGCCGGCGTTCCGCTGGCATTCGCGTTCGTCGCGACCATGGGCAGAACCGGTATGGTCACCGTGTTGCTGAAGAATGTCTTTCACATCAATATTTACAACATGGGATTCAACCTGTACAGCTTTCTCGGCCTTTCGCTGACCTACACGTTTTTCCAATTCCCGCTGATGATCCTGGTGATCACGCCGGCGCTGGACGGACTCAAGAAAGAATGGAAGGAAGCAGCTGAAAACCTGGGCGCTTCACAGGGGATGTATCTGCGCAAGGTGTTACTGCCGATTCTGATGCCCTCCATCTTGGGCGGGATGATCCTGCTGTTCGGCAATTCATTCGGAGCCTACGCGACGGCTTATTCTTTGACCGGCGGATTTATCAATTTGATCACCATTATGGTCGGCTCTCAGATCAAAGGCGATGTTTTGTATAATCCCGGCTTGGGGTATGCGCTGGCAGTCGGCATGGTCATTGTGATGCTGATTATGATGATCTTTTATTATCTTCTGCGCCGCCGCAGCGAAAGGTGGCTGCGGAAATGAAACGAACCTCTTTCTGGTCATGGTTCTGGGTTGCGATCGGCAGCCTTTACTTTTTCCTGCCGTTACTGTCCACGTTCGACTTTTCACTGCGGGCGAAAAAAGGCGTGCTGACCTTTATAGCGTATGAAAACGTCTTTAAAGATCCGCAGTTTTGGTCCACCATCCGGTTTTCGCTGGTCATTGCATTATTCACGGTAATATTCAGCATCCTGCTGGTCGTACCGACGGTTTACTGGATCCGGCTGCGCCTGCCGCAGTTACGCATGCTGGTGGAATTCATCTCCATGCTTTCCTACGTCATTCCGGCAATTGTGCTGGTGTTCGGACTGATCCGGGTGTTCAGCGGAGCTCCTTTTCACCTGACCAATTCTTATTTCGGCACCTATGTGCTGCTGGTCGCGGCTTATGTCGTTTTAACGCTGCCGTTCGTATTCCGGGCGATTGATACCGGGATGAGTGCGATTGACGTCCGCGCGCTGACCGAAGCGGCGCAGAGCCTCGGCGCGGGCCGGGGCACCATTCTGTTCCGGGTGATCTTTCCGAACCTGCGGGTTGCAATCCTGAGCAGTGTGTTCCTGACCCTGGCCACTGTCATCGGAGAATATACCATGGCAAGTTTCATCGTCGGGATTAAGGCGTTCGGCCCCTATATGTCCCTGATCGGTCAAAATAAGACCTATGAATCATCCTCCATCACGATCATCAGTTTCACCATGACCTGGGCGTTAATGATGGTGATCCAGGTGTTTAATCGGGACAAAACAAAGCGAAGTTCTCTTTCAGGAGTACGCTGATCTTTCACCTGCTCCATCCTATCTTACGGCAGACAGAAAAATATGGCATTTATTGAATTATCGAATATCTCAAAAGTTTACGGAACGACAACCGTCGTTGAAAAGGTGAATCTGGAAGCGGAAAAAGGGGAGTTCATCTCCTTTTTGGGGCCCTCCGGATGCGGAAAAACAACCACGCTGCGCATGGTCGCCGGTTTCGAACAGCCCAATACCGGCAGCATTACGCTGGACGGCGCAGACATCACCTACCTGCCCCCGCGGCAGCGGAACATCGGGATGGTTTTCCAGTCTTACGCGCTGTTCCCGAATATGACCGTCGGACAAAACATCGGGTTCGGCCTGCAGACGCGCAAACTGCCCAAAGAGGAAATCAAACAGAAAGTGGATGAGATGCTGGCGATGGTACATCTGGAAAGCCACATCGATAAATATCCGTACCAGCTCTCAGGCGGACAGCAGCAGCGAATTGCGCTGGCCCGGGCGCTGGCGATCAATCCCGCCGTACTGCTGCTGGATGAACCGCTCTCCGCGCTGGACGCAAAAATCCGCGTCGAACTGCGGCTCGAAATCCGCCGCATTCAGCAAACCATGGGGATCACCACCATCTATGTAACCCATGATCAGGAAGAGGCGATGCTGCTATCCGACCGGGTGGTCGTGATGAGCCAGGGGCACGTTGAGCAAATCGGCCCTCCTTCGAGGATCTACAATTATCCGGCGACGGAATTTGTCGCCCAGTTTGTCGGACAGCTGAATCTGCTGCCGGTTTCCGCCGTTGATATGGCCTCGGCCACTTGCACCGTGGCAGGGCACACGATCCGATTTGAAACGTCGGTTGCGCGTGAATTGAGCGAATCTCCCCGTTTGGCAATCCGTCCGGAAGAATTGCAGATCGGCTTCCCCGCGGCTGGCGAAGAAGCCAATACGCTCAGCGGAGAGATTGCGTCGGTCCTTTTCCTTGGCGCGATCGTCCGATTGCGGGTGCTTGTGAACGGGGTATTGATCACCGCAGACATTTTTAATGAGCGCAATATTACATTTCCGCGCGCAGGCGACGAAATTGTGCTTAATTTTTCGAAACATGCCTGCTGGCTGATCTGAACGGCAATCATTCACATCATTAATTATCAAGCGTAACGGACAAAAGGGCCGATCCACGGATCAGCCCTTTTGTTCAGAAATTTGAAAGCATAATTTCAGCCGTGATCTCACCTCGCCGCCGAAGCCGGTTTATTTTTTTGATGACTTCTCGCCATCGGATCAATGCTTGTGCCTGATCATCGCTGATATTTGACGATCCACAGTGATCCAAAATATAGTTAAAGTGTCAAAAGGCAAATTGCCGGACATTCCTTTATTTTCCTGTTTTTTTCAAAAACCCATAAAATTAATCAAAAAATAGAAGGCATTCAAGAATGAAATTAAAACAGCTTGGATTGGATTTTTCAGTTTGTCAAATAAAATCTGTCAGGGAAGTTGATTTCTCCCGGACATATGTTTTCCTGTCACAAACAGACGAGGAACTGTCGTTAGTCTGTGAAACAGCATCTGTCCCCGGCGATGCGACCGCCGTCGAAAACGGATGGAAAGGGTTGAAAATCGAAGGGGTGCTGGATTTTTCCATGATCGGTGTTATCTCGAAAATCTCCGGGATCCTGGCTGACAACAACATCAGCATTTTCGTCATCTCAACTTATAACACCGACTATATTTTCCTGAAAGCGGAATGGTACAACCAAGCGGTCGCATTATTAAGGCAGGCTGCGTATACAATCCGATAATCGGTTTCAGGGTTCATTCATAAACCGGGCTCCAAGCATTTAGGTTTGGGAAGAAATTATCCGCATTTTCCTGATTTCCGGCAAAAGTTGGGCATGACATCATTGCCATTTTTTGTTCGGAATAAGTTTCCGACTTTCAAATTTCTGTTCTGGATTACCGTTCCGGAATTCGAAATATAAGAATCCCTTTCGAATTCCCGGAACAAAAAGAGAGACTGCCGGTACCGCATCGATTGTCATATAATAAAGCCATGCCAAAAACATATACGCGTTATGTCTGCCAGCAGTGCGGGCGCAGCAATCCGAAGTTTTTGGGCCGCTGTCCGGGCTGCGGCGCTTACGGAACGATGGTGGAGGAATTGGTAGAGGAAACCCCTCACCTGAAACAGCTTTCCGGCGGCAGGCTTCACCCGCTTCAGCCTGCCGAGCCGATCCGCCTGAAAGATATCGACGAAAAGCAGGAACCGCGGATCGAAACCGGCATCGGCGAGCTCTCTCAGGTGCTGGGGGGCGGGATCGTGCCCGGCTCGGTCATACTGATCGGAGGGGATCCGGGAATCGGGAAGTCGACGCTGCTGCTGCAGACTGCGCTGAAAATCGCGGAAAAAGGGATCGTCCTTTATGTTTCCGGCGAAGAATCCGAGCGCCAGATCAAGATGCGCGCGGCGCGTTTGGCGGAGGGCGTGATGCATGCCGCCGGGATCCCGGATTCACTGTATCTGCTGACCGAAACCGACGTGGACGCAATTTTTGAGCAGGTGCGGAAAATCAATCCGGCATTTCTGATTATCGACTCCATTCAGACGATGTTTTTAGCGGAATTGGAAAGCGTGCCCGGCAGCCTGGTACAGCTCCGGGAATGCGCTTCCCGGCTGGGGGCCGTGGCTAAGACCATGCATATTCCGGTGATTATGGTGGGCCATGTGACCAAGGAGGGGGCCATCGCCGGCCCCAGGGTTTTGGAGCATATGGTGGATACGGTGCTGCAGTTTGAAGGGGAACGGCATTATCCCTACCGGATTTTACGCTCGCTGAAAAACCGTTTCGGTTCCACCTTTGAGATCGGTGTGTTTGAGATGAGCGACCGGGGCCTGATGGAGGTGCCTAATCCTTCCCTGGCT
>CALAEB010000378.1 GCA_937890875.1 uncultured Anaerolineaceae bacterium
CCTACACGACGCTCTTCTGATCTGGTTCGTTCCGGCGGATGGAGATCGTGGCGCTCTGCAGCAGCACCTTTTCAAAAAAAGGATCTGCTTGCTCACCGGCCCACTTCTCAATGCGCAGAAGGACTTCGTCACCGAATTCGGCCGGAAGCTGCCCCAGCATTTTGGCGGCAATCGTCCTCATTTCTGTGTTGGAATCCTGCCATAGCAGGTCGCAGAGGTCAACCGCCGCCTGCGGGTGTTCCCGGACGGATTGGTAAAGGGCTATTTCCAGTTCCCGCAGGACCAGCGGCGGGATGTTTAACTCGGTTGCCCGGATTGAAGTCACAGCTCCTTTTCCGGGCTTATAAGCCAGATCGGTATATTGTTCAAATAACTGGTTCAGACTTCGCCGAAAACGCTCCGGATCCATAAACGTCCAGAGCAGGCTGTTGATCTGTTTTCGCAGCTGAAGAAGGTTAACGGCAGTCATCGGTCATGGACGGAGCATACTTTTCTTCGGATCAATAGGCCTTGGAAAAGTAGACCTTTTGGCTTGCATCCGACTGGCAATAAACGCATTTTCCATGCCCGCCTTTTTCCTGATCAAGGGGAATGCAGCGGGTCGTGGCCTTGGTTTCTTCCTTGATTTTTCGCTCGCATTCGGAGGAACCGCACCACCAGCTTTCTGCCCAGCCATTCTGGATGATTTCTTTAAGTTCGTCGTAGGAGTTTGCCGGATGGATATTTGCGTCCCGGAATTCTGTTGCCCGTTTCAGCATTGCGGCCTGGATGGTATCCAGCAATTCCTGCACCTGCGGCGCGAGGTTTTCCTGTAAAAGGAAAGATTTCCCCGGTTTTCCCGGTATGTCCCGGCGGGCCGCCATGACAGAGCCTTTTTCCACATCTTTCGGCCCGATTTCAAGCCGCAACGGGACACCGCGAAGCTCCCATTCGTGATACTTATATCCGGGGGTTACTTCGGTGCGGTCATCCAGTTTTACCCGGAAATCTTTCAGTTGTTTCTGAACGTTATCAACCGCTTCCATCACGGCGCTCCGTTCTTCATCGTTTTTATAAATCGGGACAATAACGATCTGGAAGGGCGCCAGACGCGGCGGCAGGATCAGCCCGTTGTCATCCCCGTGCGTCATGATGATGGCGCCGATAAAGCGGGTGGATAACCCCCAGGAAGTGGTCCAGCAGTATTGCAGCGTATTGTTCTGATCCAGGTATTTAATATCGAATGCCTTGGCGAAATTCTGCCCGAGGTTGTGGCTGGTTCCCGCCTGAAGCGCTTTGGTATCGCCCATCATCGCTTCAATGGAATAAGTATTGACCGCACCCGCAAATTTCTCGCTCTCGCTCTTGATTCCCCGAATGACCGGAACGGCGGCTTCATTGATCGCAAAATCGGCATAGACATCCAGCATGCGGATGGTTTCTTCCTGCGCCTCTTCGTCAGAACTGTGAGCCGTATGGCCTTCCTGCCAATAGAATTCCAGTGTCCGCAGGAAAAGCCGGGTTCGCATCTCCCAGCGCACGACGTTGGCCCATTGGTTGATCAGCACCGGCAGATCACGATAACTTTTGATCCATTTTGAATACATATACCCGATGACAGTCTCCGATGTCGGGCGGACGACCAGCGGTTCTTCCAGTTCCTGCCCGCCTCCGATGGTAACGACCGCCAGTTCCGGAGCAAAGCCTTCCACATGTTCTTTCTCTTTTTCGAAAAAAGATTTTGGGATCAGCAGCGGGAACGCCGCATTCACGTGACCGGTTTCTTTGAACCGCCGGTCCAGCTCCTTCTGCATGTTTTCCCATAACGCCCAGCCATATGGCTTGACAACCATGCAGCCGCGGACCGGCGCGTAATCCGCCATGTCCGCCCGTAAGACGACCTGGTTATACCATTCAGAATAATTTTCACTGCGGGAAGTTAATTTTTCGTCTGCCATTTTTATTCCATACCTGATCTGAGTTTTTCGAACTATTATAGTTGGTTTTCATTTTAAAACATCGCGCGCTATTTGCGCCGATTTAATCTGTTCCGGGTGCCAGCCCGTTTCGGTTGTCATTTTTTCCAGATGCTCCAGGCATTTTTTCTGGTCGGCCGGTGGAACAGAGAAAAATGCGAAAAGAATTTCTTCCGGATTCCGGGATAAAATCCGATCCCAGAATTTTTCAAGCGAATCGTTTTCCAAAACACACCTGCCTTTTTTGAATCAGAAAATCTTGTTCAGAGTGACGCTCATCATGTTCCGAAAAGAACAACTTGCCACAAAAATGCGACCGTCCGCGATTTCGTGACCCCGGATTCCAATGGGCGCGTTCCTCAGCCTTATTTGCCGT
>CALAEB010000379.1 GCA_937890875.1 uncultured Anaerolineaceae bacterium
GTACGCTCGGAATTTCACTCGATTTGCCCTCCAACAATCCCGCTTTATTCCCCAACCAATCCACTGCCCAGCCGTCTTCTTCTTCCGGCACGGTCACGATATCTGTCTGCACGTTCAGGGTGGGCAAATCGAGTGAAATTCCGAGCGTACTGTAGGCCAGCGAGGCCGGTTGACTGCGGAGCGCAATCCGGTTGCGGGTCGGGAAACCTGTCCCAGGCAACGGTTTATTTTCCCAGGAATATGAGCCTGTCCAAACCGGATACCAGCGGATATTCGGATCGGATCCGAGCGGGATGTTCGGGTCGGACCCGATAAAAGGAGGTCCATCCGAGATCCATTTCGGTTCGAGCGCGTTTGCGGTTTCGGTGGACTGCAGTTGTTTGGCAACTGACTGGGTGCTGTCGACAGCGGCCTCAAGTTCGGTTGTATTCGCCGCGGCCTGTACACTTGAAACCGGCTCCCATTGCGGGTACAGGTCCAAATCTGCGCCGATATGGATTGTGTCACCGAATACGAATGTTTCCCCGATCTGGTCCGGTGAAGTGTTCCATTGGGTGAAGGTGTACCCTTCCCGGATCAGCGGATCCGGCTGGAATTCACTGTCCAGACCCAGATTTCCCAAAATGATGACAGATGTGCCGGGATCATAGACTGTTGAATCTTCCGGAACGGAGCCTGAATCCGACAAAGTGTCGTGATAAATCACGCGGAATCCTTCCGTATCGTTCGCGGACTGGCTGGGATCGATAATGTTGAGAACAGAAATGGTTGAGCTTGCGTTGTAGAAAAGCTCATTGTTTTTTGCGATTTCCGTTTTCAGGGTATAGATGCCTGCTTTCGTAAAATCACCCACGGTGCAATCGTTGAACACGTTTCCGTCTAAAGAACAGGCGTAAGTCACTTTCGGGTTCGGATCGACCAGCGTCTCGTTCCCATCTGTATAGGTTACTTCCGCTGGAAACAGGATATCCGCCGAAAAAAGCCAGGAATAATCCCCGGTCTGATAGATCGGGCTGGTCTGCTTCCCGACTTGCACCGTTGAATCGCAGTAATCTGCATCGGTACATACCGGATCCGCCTGTACGCCGGATGTTATGCTAAGGACGAAGCAAAGAACCAGGATTAAGATCGTATTCTTTTTCATATGAAAAAACCCTCCGTATTCTGTAAATGAAAGAGCTTTCTTCCAGCAGCGTCGGAAACTGCCGGTCATCTTTCGAATATCCAAAGCGGAATTCCCACTTTGATAACCATTATGATTGCAAGGATTATGCCAGTTATGCGGCGTCTCAAAAATTGGTTTTGCCTCCGGCCTGGTCCAGTCCAAAAATCCGGTTTTGCTGTTTTATTAAAGCGGATCTTCATGTTTGACATCCAGTTTGATATCCAGCCGTATTTTGAAATGATGGTTTCCCGGCCGCGATAGCTCCCGGGCGCCGGCAATCGGCTATAATTATCAGCGGGAACCAGGAACGGAAAATATTTCCCGCCCGGCATGCCGGGCGGGCAGAGACAACGACACGGAAAAGACACTTTTGGGCCCTTTTTAATTGGCGGTCCACAGTGGTGCCGCGGAAAACTGTTCCGGCGAGCTCTGATGATTCAAGCTGTGAGGTCAGTGGCATGCCTGGCAGGTGTCTTTGAGCCCTTTATTGAAGGCGCCGGTGACTTTTTTAACGGATCCGCCGGTTTCCCGCCAAAGCTGAAAAAGAAATCCTGTCGGATAGGAATCCATATGACGAAGGAAAAGAAACCATCATCCAAAAACGCATCTCCGCGCGCGCCAATACCGGAACCGGCAAAACATATGCTGTTTTTAGCGAAGGCTCCCGAATTTCTGACTTCCATCCTCATTGCGCTGATTTTGGGCGTTTTCCCGATTTATTTCGATGATTTCGGGCTCAGGGCGATCCTGGAAGCAAAGCGTGATTTCTTTTTCTATACAGCGTCCGCATATTTGATTCTGCTGTCGGTTGTTTTGCTGGCGCAGGTTTTCACCCGGACAGCCGTGTTTCCGCCGCTTCGGGAGATTCCCCGGCGGCTTTGGCAGGGGAGCAATTTTTCGCAGAAGATGATCGTTCTGCTCATGCTTTCCGCAACAGCCTCCACGCTGCTTTCTCCGGATCGGACCGTTTCCTGGCTGGGTTATATCCGTTATGAAGGACTGTGGGTCAAATTGCTCTATTGGGCGGTGTTTCTGGCTGTTTCCGTTTTCGGGCGTTTGTCCGGTCTGGCCGGCGGAGCGCTTTGGGTGTCCGGGGTTTTCATGGGCGTGATCTCGATCCTGCAATACGGCGGCCTGAACCCGTTTCAGTTGTTCCCGTCCGGTACGGGGTATCCGCTCAACGATATCACAAAAATGTATATCGGCACGATCGGGAATATCAACTCGACTGCCGGGTTCTACTGCCTGATGCTCCCGGTGTTTATTGCGGCGATCATCCTGCTTCGTTCGAACTATCGGTTTTTATATCTTCTGCCGCTGCTGCTGAACGGTTTTGTCCTGTTGTTCATCGACTCAAAACAAGGGATTGTCGGGGTTGCCGGCGGCATGCTTCTGATGCTGCCTTTCCTGCTGAATACGGTCCGACGGATCAAGAACGGGCTGATTGTTTTTGCCGGCCTGTGCCTGACCGCCAGTCTGAAGTTCGCGTTGGTTCCATCACTGGCTGCCGATTATCATCCTTCTTTGAATGTCCGGATGGTAACCTTCAGTTTCAGCCCGGGAATGGCAAGCCTGATCTTTCTTATATTGGCCA
>CALAEB010000380.1 GCA_937890875.1 uncultured Anaerolineaceae bacterium
AAGAAGTCGGCGTGATAAAAAATGCGAATATCAAGGCGGCGGTCGGATTGGAACTGGCAAACGGGAAAATTACGGTCTGCGTATACGCAACCACCCCGATCTTCAATGCGAAAATTATCGTTTTGGCCAAAGGGGCCCTTGTTCTGGAAGCTTCAGCTTCATTATCGCCCGTGCATGTTTACCGAAAAGGAATTTCGGCTGAGCCCGGTTTGACTGAAGCGGATCTTTCCGTTTCGATATATGACGAAAATGGGAACCTGGTCATCACGTATCAGGGACGGAAAAATACGTTGGAAAAATATCCGGATCCTGCCGAGGCAATCCTTCCCGCATCAGAGATTCGGACCAACGAGGAGCTGTTTTTGGCGGGTCTGCATCTCGAACAATACCGTCACGCGACTTATTTACCGGATGATTACTATTTGGAGGGGCTTAAACGGGACCCATCCGACGCGCGGATCAATAACGCTTATGGCAGCCTTTTACTGCGGCGGGGAAAATTCAGCCAGGCGGAGGAATATTTCAGACAGGCGATTGCGAAATTGACCCGGCTGAACCCGAATCCTTATGACGGGGAACCATACTATAATTTAGGCCTCTGTCTTAAATTGCAGGCGAAACTTGACCAGGCCTATGACGCGTTTTATAAAGCCACCTGGAGCGGCGCCTGGCAGAACAGCGGTTTTTATCACTTGGCCTGTATCAGTTCAGTACAGGGAAAATATAACGAGGCGCTTGATTTCGCGGAGCGTTCCTTGATCCGCAACGCGCATAACATGAAGACGCGCCTGATAAAGACGGCGCTGCTCCGGCATTTGGGAAGAAAGGACCAGGCGCTTGATTTTGTCCGTGAAACACGGCGAATTGATCCGATGGATTTTTCCGCGGCGTATGAAACTGCTCTGCTGACCGGTGACAACGCTGAAAAAGTCGATTTCTTTTCGCGAATGGCGGAAAATCCGAACTGGACGATTGAAGTTTCGCTTGATTACAGTACGGCTGGCTTGTTGACAGAGGCGAATGCAATTCTGCAGACTTATGCCGAATCCCATGCCGAACGGGATGTATATCCGATGATTTATTATCATCTGGGAGCGAACTATGAACGAATGGGGCTTCCGGAGAAGGCAAACGGCTTTTATTCTTTAGCTGCAGAAGCTTGCAGTGATTATTGTTTCCCGCATCGTTTAGAAGATATTCTTGTTCTGCAAATGGCGTTGAACGCGAAACTGGACGATGCGAAAGGCTGGTATTATCTGGGGAATATTTGGTATGACAAGCGGCAGTATACGGAGGCGATTTCCTGCTGGGAGCGGTCACGGGCCATCGATCCGGGGTTCCCGACGGTCCATCGGAATTTATCGCTCGCTTATTATAATAAGCTCCACCAGCCTGAGCGGGCGCTGGCGTCTCTGGAAGAAGCTTACCGCTTGAATGAACAGGATGCCCGCGTGCTGATGGAGTTGGATCAGCTGCGGAAAAAAATCGGAATAGACCAGAGCACCCGGCTTTGGGAACTTGAAAAACATTTTGCAGTGACGGAAACGAGGGATGACCTGTTTCTGGAATATATCACTTTACAAAACGGGTTGGGAAATTATGAAAAGGCGCTTTCTCTGCTTGTTTCCCGGAATTTCCATCCCTGGGAAGGCGGAGAGGGAAAAGTTCCCAGGCAATATGTGCTCTCGCTGATAGAACTGGCAAAGCAGGCTCTGTCTGAAAAGGATGGCGGAAAGGCGGTCTTATTGTTGACACAAGCGCTGAATTATCCGCGAAATCTTGGCGAAGGAAAACTGGCCGGTGCACAGGAAAACAATATTTATTATTATCTTGGGCTGGCATACGAGCTGCTTGGAGAATCCGGGAACAGCAGAGAGGCCTGGCTGCACGCGGCTCAGGGGCTGGATGAGCCGGCCGGTATGATGTTTTATTATGATCAGCCGCCGGAAATGATTTTCTATCAGGGGCTTGCGCTGAAGAAGCTGGGGCAGCCGGATCAGGCGTTGAGCCGGTTCAATAAACTGACGAATTATGGGGAAGCGCATATTTTTGACTCGGTAAAGATTGACTATTTCGCTGTTTCCCTGCCGGACCTGCTGATTTTTGATGAGGATCTGGATCGGAAAAACCGGGTTCATTGTCTGTTCATCATGGGACTGGGTGCGCTTGGCAAAGGCGACCGGGAAACGGCAGATCGCCTTTTTTCGGAAGCGGCTGTGCTGGACCCGAGCCACACCGGCATCAGGATCCATCAAAATCTGGCGGTCTGGTAATGGTTATTCTCGGGGATTACCAGGGAGAGCCGGCAATTTTGTTTTCGTCAGCACTGGTTTCCGCCGCGGTCCTTCCGCGCCGGGGCGGAAAGGTGGCTTCATTTTTCGATAAGGAAACGCAGTTTGAGTTTCTTTTTCAGAATCCCCGTCCGATGTACTCGAATGCCAAATTGGGGGATGATTTTGCGTCATTTGAAGCCTGTGGCCTGGACGACGCCTTCCCGAGCATAGATCGCGGGATCGTTGAAATGAATGGCAGGCGGGTGACCTATCCGGATCATGGGGAAATCTGGTCCGCGCCGTTCCAGTACGCGATCGAGGGAGACACAGCCCGATTGTGGTATAAAAGCCCGCTGTTCGGGTATTCTTATCAAAAGTCATTCCGCATTTTTGATAAGACACTTTCCGGTACCTGGAAAATCATTAATGAGGGTCAGCAGCCCTTTCCTTATATCTGGGCGCTTCATTGTTTGTCCGTTTATCGACAGGATATGCGCATTTTTTTCCCGCCGGGGGTGGAAAAGGTTGTTAATGTTCTTCAATCTTCACGGTTGGGTCCCCCGGGAAGCGAATACTTGTTCCCGCGTGATAAGCCGTTGGGGGTTCCTTATGACTTTGCCGAAGTACCCTCCCCTGATTCCATGACGATGGAAAAGTACTTTGTAAAAGGACAGGTGTCTGAAGGGATGGCCGGATACCAGTTCCCGGATGAAGCCGTTGCAGTGACGCTGCGGTATGATTCACGGGTTTTCCCTTATTTAGGTTTCTGGGTTACCGCAGGCGGTTTCCGCGGCGACTACAATTGTGCGCTTGAGCCCATGACCGGATTTTATGATGATGTTCGGATTGCCATGCAAAATGGTTCGATCAAGTACCTCAATCCGGGAGAAATGCTGCGCTTCTCGATCCGCCTTTCGTTTGAAAAACTGTATTAAATCCGTAATGGATATAAATCCGGGGGCCGAAAGGCCTGAACGTGATTATTCGATGGTTTGAATAATCACGTTCAGGCCTTTCGGCATTATTTTATAAGACGATCAACTTTTTTCTCTTGTGATGTTGCTCTTTCAGAAAATGCCATTTGAAATCTCAAGCACGAACGAAATCCTTCGGTTTTCGGCTGATCGGATTGGTTCGGCATAAGGACCTCTGTGCAGATTTTTTTAATTTTGAAATGCAGGTACATATCTGGTATACTTTCGGATGAATAGAAGTACTGCTGACTGCACTTATTCTTCAAATAGTTATCGCTGTAAAATATCTATGGTTTTTATGAAAAACTCCGGGAAATGCAATTGGCTGTCAGTGTATTCCAATTTTAAATCTCCGCACGCTATAATGAGAAAACTGCATTACAATAAGTGAAGTTGTTGACTGGACTACTTGATGGAAACAAACGTTGATTTTTCTGCGCTCCCTTTAAACGATTTGATCCAATCAGGGGAATTTCAATGTTCCTGCGGTAAAATTCATCGATCGGAACTTAAAAATCTCGATATCACTGAGGGCGCGGTGCGGAAACTGCCGGAAATCTTATCCGGCGCCGGGATCTGGAAGCCATATTTAATTGCAGACCTCTCCACTTATGAGGCTGGCGGGAAAAAGGTATCCGATACGCTGAGAGCTGCAGGGTTTGCCCCGATTGAATACATTTTCCAAAGTGAGAGACCGGAGTCCGATGAGAAATCGGTCGGCCTGGCGGCAATGGCATATGAC
>CALAEB010000381.1 GCA_937890875.1 uncultured Anaerolineaceae bacterium
GCAAAATAAGCGGAAACAGCCAGCCAGAATATTTGCATAATAAAGAAAGTTCCCAAAATGCTTTTTTTCCGGAAAGTCTGCGTATATTCTATTACGGCAACATCGCACTGGAATATAGAAAGACAGAGAAGGAAGAAAGATGAAGACAATTGTAATTTATCCGTCAAAGACCGGATATACGAAAAAATATGCCGGATGGATCGCGGAAGCTTTGCATGCCGATATTTTTCAGAACTCCCGGTTTCCGTTTGAAAAGCTGGCGGACTACGACACGATCATTTACGGCGGGAGCCTGTTTGCTTCCGGGATTCTTGGCGTCAACAGACTCAAGAAAGCGCTGAACAGGCTTCAGGGTAAAAAAGTGATCGTTTTCGGTGTCGGACTGGCGCCGATGGAAGCGGAGACAATTGAGAAACTCCGGAACCATAACTTCACGGCGGAAGAAATGGAAAAAATCCGTTTCTTCTATTTCCGGGGCGGTTTCAATCTGGGGGGCCTGCCATTGCCGGATCAGCTGATGATGAAGCTGATGAAAAGAATCATCGAACGGAAGCAGCGGAAAGGTGAAACGCTGAATTCCGATGAAGCCGACATGCTGGAAGTATTCAATAAAGTGACCGATTTCACCGACATACACTATATTGACGAATTGGTTTCCTTCGCGCAGAACAACGGAGAATGAAACGTTTATGCCTGGTGACGTCCGGCAATGCCGGACGTCACCAGGCATAAAAAATTTTCTCTTCGTTTGATTCGAAAGGAATATCCTCATTCAAAATTCCCGGTTTGCGGAGGCATGGCGCGTTTTTCGAAAGATGGTATAATACACGCGGATAAAAAACGCGTGAGCAAATCACAGTTTTATTCATGGAAAACAGCAATATTGGGGAGGTGCCAGAGTGGTTGAATGGGGCCGCCTGCTAAGTGGTTGTTGGGGTAAAACTCAACCGGGGGTTCGAATCCCCCCTTCCCCGCCATTAATACAAGCGCAAAGCGAACAGACGACAATAATTCGAAATTCAGACAGGCATTTCGAATAAGAAGAGAAAATCTGTTGTTCTTCTGTTTTGCGCAGAGCGCAAAACAGAAGAACAACAGAGAATCCCTCCCCTATTTTGAAAAAGCAACCTCGTGAATACAGAACCCTTTTAGGTCTGCCGGCTTTGTCGCATGCAGTAAATCAGCATTCTCAACGATAGATTCCGATTATTTATCCGCCATAGCCACATTCCGGCTTATCTCCGCCTTCCGGAATTAAACGGCAACGTCACACCCGCTGGGCACCGGGAATCTGCCAATCATGACACAGAGCAATGCTTCGCTGAACGCGGTCAATAAACCGCCTCGTGACCTTAACGCGTTAAGCATTGAAATGGTAGTCGGGGAATATTGTTATGCGCGGAGCTATCATTGGCGACATTGCAGGGTCGCGTTTCGAATTCAATATTCATAGGAGCAAAGATTTCGATCTGTTCGCCGAGGGCTGCTTTGCCACCGACAATAGCATCATGACCCTTGCCATCGCCAAGGCGATACTGGCTTGTGAGGCGATTGGAACAGGCTCAGCGAGCAAGCTGTCAACTTTATGCGGGAAATCGGGCAAAAGCACCCAAACTGTGGTTTCGGCTGAAAACAGAATATGCAAGTTAAACGATTACCGGCAGGGGTGTGCGGTTGATCGACCGGGAGCAGCTGCGTCATAACAAAAAAATTAAATCGACCAAGCCTGATTCAGCGAAAGGCCCGATCTATTTTAAACCGTTGCCAGCCTCACCCCCTTTACGGTTTGCGTTTGCTCCCAAGCCGTCCCGCATCAACAGCCTTTTGGATATATTGCGCCGCGAGCGGCACCCTACAGGCCGTCTTGCCCATATCAACGTGAACTTTTCCGACAGCCTGCGCGGCCGCAGCGGCTTCCGCATGCAGCGGAAGATAGGAGATCCCGGCCGCAATGACAAAGTTGTTCATGGCATATCGGGTACGGTTGGGTTGATTGTGAATCGTATTTCTCACCTGATCCAGCATTACCCTGATCTTATCCGAATGGAATTCGCCGTCCGGGAGCATGCCCAAAAGCCTGCAATAGCAAGACCATCCAGACGACATATAAAATTCCTTTCCACTGTCGATCCATCTGTCCGCCACAGTCTGGGCAAAACCGGTTTCCACCAAAACATTGGCTACCGTAAAGTCCGAAAGCGCATAACAGTATGCCGCTTCGATCCAGCGCTCAAAGTCCGCTTCGGTCATACGGTTGGGGTCGGCAATCAGTCCGGCAAAATACATGGCATCATAATTCCCGGTCGCGTAAAGCGCATCCGCCAGCGGCTGGTTTCTTTTGATCTTTTTGGCCAGCGGTTTCATCGCGCCGGTGAGAACGCCAAAAAGCGGTTCGTGCGCGCCGTGGGCAATGTATGTTTTCTTTGTCTGTTCGCTGCCAAGCGCTTCCAGCTCGTGCATGATTGTTTCAGGCGTCATGATCATTTGTCTGCGTCCTTTTTCGCTGCTGAAATAAAGCCTTGGATTTGTATCCTGCCAACAGAATATCCACCATTTCCATGAGATGCTTTTCCTGTGTTGTCTCGGCTTTTGCGCCATATACATAGCGGGCCCAATCTTTTTGATAGCCAGCTGTCAGGCCATCATACAGCGCAAGGACTTCCGGGCGCTCTTCCAGCCGGGCGCGGAGTTCTGGTATCTTTTCGACATAATCATCCACACGATTGCTGTTCCCGGCTCTTTTACCAATTTGCACGGAATCCTTCTTAAGCCCTACGACCGTGAAAACATCATTCAGAGAAACCATTTTGGAAAACTTGAGCGCGGTTCCGGGGATAAAACCGGTTTCTTCGTCAATGCCCAGATGGGGAAAAATCGCGTCCCGGTCGATGTGCTTCGTATATTGGTTATTTCCCTTTTTAGGGTAGGCAAAATACAGGTATCCCGCTCTGGTGAGCAGATTACTCCGGACCGTTTGGTCGATGACAGACTTCATTTCATCCAGATCAAAAACGAACGCCAGCAGAAGATCATATTCGCCATCCGGGACCGTATCAAATGGGAGCCCATCGAATTCTTTCACACCGTCCGGTTTATTTTGCAAAAGAATCCTTGAAAAGTTACCCAACATCAGTTTTTTATAAAGTGCCGCCTCCATATGGTGCCTCCGGTATCACGTCCTAGCCCGTTTATTTATCAGGGTCTTCTTTCAGCTTCTCATCCCAATACTTCGTACGCTCCTCAAAACTGACCTCACGGTAGACCTGATGAAGCAGCCAAACGTGCCCGAACGGATCGGTGAGCATGGCGTTGCTTACACCCATTTCCGGCATTTCGGTCACCGGCTGTATCTCGGTAAAGCCGAGTTCCATTGCCTTCCGGTGGGTCTCGCGGATGTCCGGCACCACAACATTCAGCCAGATCGGCTTGTTCTCTTCCGGCTTGGGCGCGAACATTCCATATTCGGGATTCTCATCCAACAGATGGAATCGGGTTCCCAAGAGCGTGAACACTGCCTCGTTCAGTCCTTGATCAAAAGCCGTCACCTCGACCCGCTCCGCACCAAACGCCTGCTCATAAACCGCAAGCGCTTTCACGCTGTTGGAAACAACCAGATCAATTTCAACGCCGATCATCGCAGTACCTCCTGTTTTAAATGTACTTTAAAACATTGTATCATCCATCTCTTTCTTTTCACGTCTATCACTCCACCGCTGTTCTGTTCCCCAAACGGGTCCCAAAATTGGCCTAAAATGCAGCCCCAAATGGTGCATTTTTGTCACTTATTTTTTCTTGTTTGCGACATGCAACCGTGATAAAATCCTTCCGTATTAAAGAGATGCCTGAGGGATTTAAGGTGACTGACTTAAAAACAGGAGTGTGACAACTCACGTTGGTTCGAATTCCACTCTCTGCCAGACAGAAATAAAGTAATTTATTGAAAATGGCGGGAAGGATTATGAAACGAAGAGCTGGTGTGAAATAGTATGGTAAAAGCGTCTGAACAATGATTTGTTGACATGGTTTTTTGAAGCCATAATGCGTGCGCGTTGCCGGAGTCGGTGTATTAAATCATATTAAAGAAGGCATAAAATGCTTGAAATTCTTGAAGTAGATTCGGAACCTCCCCTATGTGTAGGACTAACTTATAACCTGAAAAAGCCCTCCGTTCCCGGAGTGGCACAGGACGATCAAGCCGAATATGACAGCATGGGTACCGTTTTGGCAATCAAGGCTGCGCTTGAGCAGCTCCCCTGCCGGGTGACCCTGATTGAGGCGGATGAATCGCTGCCGGACAAGCTGATCGCGAACAAACCCGATATTGTTTTTAACATTGCTGAGGGCCGGAATGGAAGGGGCCGAGAGGCGCAAGTGCCGGCCATGCTCAGTTTTTTGGGTATTCCGTTTACCGGTTCCGACGAAACCACGCTGTGCGTCTGCCTTGACAAGGCTTTGGCCAAAAAGCTGGTGGCCCGGGAAGGCATCAAAACCCCGCGGTTTCGTGTGATTGGATCTGGCAGCGCCGATAAGGGGCGGGTGGGTTTCCCCGCTATCGTCAAACCCAATGCTGAGGGATCGAGCAAAGGCATTTCGAATATGGCGGTAGTGCGGGATGCCTCTTCTCTCAGGGCGCTGCTGCGCAGGAATTTGGCCCTGTATGGCCAGGAAATGCTGGTGGAGCAATACATCCCCGGACGGGAGTTCACGGTGGGTATGCTCGGAAACGGGCGGGATATCCGTGTATTCGAGCCCATGGAAATTGTTTACCTGAACCAGAATAGCCCTGACCGAATTTACAGCTTTGAGGTTAAGCAGAACTATCAAAAACTGATCCGCTATGACTGCCCTGCGGATATTCCGGCCTCTCTCAGACAGAAAATCGCGGGTACCGCGCTGAAAATATTCACATTGCTTGGCTGCCGTGACTTCGGACGTGTTGACTTTCGGCTTTCGCCCGCCGGAGAGCTCTATTTTATCGAGATAAACCCCTTGCCCGGGCTGGCGCCCGGTTACAGCGACTATCCCATGCTTGCAGCGTTTGACGGGCTGAGCTATGAGACTTTGGTGCAGGGCGTCCTCAGAAGTGCGCTGAAGCGCTTGGGGCTTCGGCCCGCGGCGGAGGTGTAAGGCTTATGGAAAACCTCTCAAGCGTCAGCGCAACCCCCGGCCCGTTCTGGAACGATTGGCGATGGCAGATGAAAAACCGCATTACCGACGCCGCAGGCCTGGCTACCTATATTTCCCTTACATCTCAGCAGGCTGAGGAGATCGATCAATGCCTGCGGCAGTTCCGCATGGCAGTTACACCTTATTACGCCTCGTTGATGGACCCCGTCAATCAGAGTTGCCCCATACGCCGTCAGGCAGTGCCTGCGACAGCGGAAACGCACCTGGCTCCCTATGAGCTTCGTGATCCGCTCGCCGAAGAAAACAGCAGCCCCGTGCCAAACCTGGTACACCGCTATCCCGACCGGGTGCTCTTGCTGGCCACCCATATGTGTTCCATGTATTGCCGTCATTGCACGCGCCGCAGGCTTGTGGGGCAGGAAGACCGCGCGATCACGCTGGCCGAACTTGAGCGGGTGGTGGCCTATATTGAGGCCAACTCTCAAATAAGGGATGTGCTGATCTCCGGCGGTGATCCGCTGTGCATGGGGGACGCCATTGTGGAGCGGATCGTGGCCCGTATCCGGCGCATCGCTCATGTTCAAGTTATCCGTATCGGCACGCGTGTGCCTGTCGTTATGCCCATGCGGATCACTTCCAATCTGCTGTCTATGCTCAAAAAATACCAGCCCATCTGGATAAACACTCATTTCAACCATCCGAGAGAGCTGACGGACAAGGCCAGGGCTGCCTGCGCTGCCATTGTGGATGCGGGAATTCCTTTGGGGAACCAAAGCGTGTTGCTCAAAGGCATCAATGATGATGCCGAAACGATGAAGCAGCTGCTTCTTAGCCTTGTACAGGCAAGGGTCAGGCCTTATTATCTGTATCAATGCGATTTAAGCCAGGGGCTTTCCCATTTTCGCACCCCGGTTTCGAAAGGTGTGGAAATCATTCAGGCATTAACCGGAAACATATCCGGTTATGCTATTCCCAAATTCGTTATTGACGCTCCCGGCGGCGGTGGCAAAATTCCCATTGGTCCCGAATATGTCGTGGCTGTGGAGCCCGACCGTTTGGTGCTGAAAAACTATGCAGGCGATCTGTTTTACTATCCGAATATTTAAAGGCCAACAATAGGGACAAGTTTTTCTTATGCCAAAAACAGTATTATTCGCCTGGTGACATAAAGCATACAAAACCTCTCTTATAGTCAGCGCTGCGCTTGGGCCTTTTATCAATTGGTTTTATCGATTGAAGCGGGATCATTCTTGAGCTCTGTAATCGTAAAAATATCATTGGAAGGTCTGTTCCTAAACCGCAAGCGCTTTCACGCTGTCAGAAACAACCATATTGATTTCTGCACCGGCCATCGTGGCGCCTCCTGCTCAAATTTTATTGAAAGCATTGCATCATCCGGTATTAAAAGTTGATACCGGATGATGCAATGCTTCGCTATTGAGCCGTTTCTACAGGATTTCTTTGAGCGCACCATCTAACGGCATTAACGGTCTGCCCAAAACGGATTCGAAATCATCACGCTCGACATCCAAAACGCCGTCGCGAATATTACTGTGAATGGCGACCAAATAATTGACAAAACTTTCCGGCAGATCCGTCTTCACGAGGAATTCCTGATACGCATCCGCATCCAGGGACATGACTTCAAAATTCTTGCCGGACGCCTCGCGTGCCGCCTCAGCCAGCTCGGCATAAGTTACCGGTTTGCCGGATAACTCAACAATGCTTTTTTCCTCATAAGTGTTCGACAGAACCCGAGCGGCAGCTTCGCCGTATTCCCGTTTTAAGGCCCAGCCGACGCGCCCATTCCCCGCAGCGTAGGCAAAGATCCCGTTATGGAAAGCGCCATCAAGAATGAATTTTTCATTCTCAAGATACCAGTTATTGCGCAAAAACACATGCGCAATCCCGGAGTCAAGGATCAATCCTTCGGTATAAACATGGTCCGGGGCAACGATACATTTCGACTGGTCCGCGTTGGCAAGACTGGTATAGGCAATGAACCCGATGCCGGCCTGTTTCGCGGCGTTCACCACATTTTTGTGCTGCTGCTGCCGGCTGACCGCTTCCCCCGGAAGTGAAGAAATAAACAACAAACGGCTGACGCCCTGAAAAGCGTTTTCCAGTGAAGC
>CALAEB010000382.1 GCA_937890875.1 uncultured Anaerolineaceae bacterium
GATCTTTTGAAAAATAGAGGGGATGATAATTGCCAGCGAACTGGCAGAATCAAAAACCGGCTTTCCTGCGATGAAAGGATCGGGATAGGCTGATGATATCTCCGGTGAAACCCGAGAATAAACTGTTCGACGGTTTTACTTGAGTCTTATTTTTGAATATTTTCAAAATAATCCGGATATTTCTCAAGCAGATCAGGCAAAAGACGCCGGTAGCCGATATGACGGAGCATAAAATCCCTCAAATCGGGGATATTCGTTCTGGAAAGAATCATTTCATATATTTTGCAGTGATCACGATAGGGAACGGCCATTTCTTCTCCCCCTTCTCCAAGCCTGATAACGAGCGCCCGTATCCGGTTGTGATGCGTTGTAATCTGCTGCATATTGGTGAAGCACCATGGCTTATCTGCAATATCAAATAGTTTGCGATGAAACTCATAATCGGCACGATTAAAAGCCGAGGGATTATTCTGCGCAATGTATATTTCCTGTTGTTTGAGTAATTTACTGAGGGATGCAATATCTGTTGATGACGCCTTCTCAATCACTTCTTCCAGAATGCGACACTCAAGTGTCTGCCGCATGAATATCCCTTCATCCACATAGTCCAGACTAATTTTAGACACGCAGGAATAACTTTGCGGGAAAGAATTAACCAAACGCTGGGTTCTTAAGTGGACAAACGCTTCCCTGACCGGCGTGCGGCTTATACCTAACTGCTGTGCGATTTCATTGTCGTGAAGAACTTCTCCGGGTTTAAGCACAACATCAATGATATTGCGATAAAGAATCCGTGTAGCATAGTCACTGTTTGTTTCCTGAGAGAGTTTGGGAAAAACGACTAAATCAGACATAATTAGGCTCCGTTCACATTTAAATTACCCGTCATTGGGCATACAAAGCTACAACATTTACTATTTTATTATAGATACGGGAGAAAACGAGGTATGTCCCGCGTCTTTTCTCGTAATCTCATCACATAAATTATAACTGATATATCAAAATTATGTGAAATAAGTTTCTTTCAGAAATTATCCTGAAAATTATGAAATATTGTATAGATATGGCGATTTTTCATAGCATATCATAAAATATAGGTTATTATAGTAATATTCTACATATTACTCGTAAAGTTTTATTGACAGATTTCTGTGAGAATAATATGATATAAAAATATTCTTGATGATGAATAATATATTAGTTTGACCCTGCGTTGGCAATATTTCTAAAAGCGATAGGAGGTACATATTGGAAGCCGGAAATATTATGGAAATCAGATGCCTGAAAAAGAACTTTGGAGCACTTGAAGTTATAAAAGGCGTGGATTTGTCAATTAAGAGAGGCGAAGTCGTCGTTATTATCGGCCCCAGCGGATCCGGGAAAAGCACTTTTTTACGTTGTCTGATCGATCTTGAAAAGACAGACGCCGGGTCGATTAAGATGGAAGGTGTTGAATTGCTTCATAAATCATCCGAAGCATCAAAGATGCGTCAGAAAATCGGAATGGTTTTCCAGAATTTTAACCTTTTTTCGAATTTTACAGCAACTGAAAATATAAAACTCGCTCTGAAAACCGTAAAAAAAATGAGCGATGAAGAAAGCGCCAAAAAGGCCATGGTCTATCTGGACATGGTCGGATTAATGGATAAAGCGGATAACTATCCCAATCAGTTATCCGGCGGACAAAGCCAGCGTGTGGCGATAGCGCGTGCATTGGCAATGGACCCGGACCTGATGCTTTTTGACGAGCCGACCAGTGCGCTTGATCCTGAAATGATTGGGGAAGTCTTGGAGGTTATGACCAGACTGGCCAAAGAAGGAATGACCATGGTCACTGTTTCTCATGAAATGGGATTCGCCCGCGAAGTAGCGCACAGGGTTTTATTCTTTGATCACGGCGTGATCGTTGAGGAAAACACGCCGCAGGAACTGTTCTATAACCCACAACATCCGCGCACCCAGGATTTCCTTTCCAAAGTTTTGTAATATTTTAATATTCGATAAATTTTTTCAATAATTTGTGCAGATATTTTCATCAAATAAGGAGCAATAATGGCAAAAGCTTTGGTTTCACGTGGAGCTGATATCAAAAAAGAATATAAGAACGGTTTATCTCGGATTGAGCTGCTTCCCGGCGCATATGATGAGGCCCAGGTCTTCCGATGCAGTCTGAAGGCGGGAGAAACATGGACGCCGGACGTTTATGCTTTTGGTGACAGCGTCCAGTTTTTCTATTTTGTGCAGGGAACAGGCTATGTGGCAATGGACGGTTATGCCAATAACATAACTGAAATGGCTGTTTTTGTCCCAAAGTTTGATACTGTCAGATTTGTCTTTCACGCTAAAACGGATCTTGAATTTCTGCAGTTTGTTGGAAAGATGAATGATTATGATATCAAACGTATCGGCGCAATCAGCCTGAGCATGCCCCGTTTCCGCAATTTGAAGGATTGCTGGACGTATGACGAAGATTTCAAAACCAGTAACATAAAATCTTATATGGTCGTAGAGCATCGTTTTCTCGGCAGATTCAGCCTTGGCGCTGTAATCGGCAACGGCCCCTGTACTGTGGGGACCCACATGCATCCGGATTTGCTTCAATGGTGCTACTTGCTGCCGGGAGCCAGTTACTGTTACAAAGCTGATGGCAATGCTGTTGATGTGTCGGAAGATGATATGACGTTTATTCCGGTCGGTTCACATCATTCGGTTGAAGTAAAAGAAGGTGATGTGATGGATTATATCTGGTTTGAAGTATGCGTTGACGGATATAAGTAGCATGGAAACGATTGATTCCCGCATGATCATAAACAGCAGTGTGTTGTATTCCGGTTTCCCGCTGAACTGTTTTTTTGAGCAACAGCGCCGGAAACACATAAACCGGGTCGAACTTTATGGCGCTGTGCCGCATGTGTTTATTGATCATTATGGATTTGGCGATACGAATTCTGTCTCTGGGATGGCCGGCGAATATGGCATCACGGTTGCGGTGTTTACTCCGAAGCCATACGGATACAGTTTATTTGCCGACCCATCCAGTGATCATGCGGGAATCACGCTCGAATATTACAAAAATTGCATTCGGGCGGCGTTGATTCTCCAGTCGAAAACGGTTTGCCTTATACCCGCCAATGGAATACTCAGTAAAGGAAAATCGGAATTGAGCCGGAATTTGACAGCCTCTTTGTCCGAACTCTGCTCATTTGCGGAAGATTGCGGGGTGAAATTGGCACTGGGGATTGCCCCGAGATCCGAGGCCGCATTCCTCTGCGATATTCATGAAATGTCCGATATTTATTCGAGTGTGCAAAAACCATCTTTGGGAATAATGGTAGACACGCATATTATCAGCAATACATGTGCCTCTGTAGTGAACTGGGTCCTGACTTTTGGAAACTTGATTGAGCATATTCATTTATCAGACGGATGTTCGGACGGTTATCGTGTTTGGGGAGAGGGTTGTTATCCATTGGAAGCGTTGCTTCAGCTTTTCGAAAAATACAGCCTGAATGAAAAAATTGGACTTTACGTTAATGACGGCAAATACTTTCAGGATCCTCTCAAAGCCGATTCCAAAAATTTTAACGAAGTAATTCAAGCGGCAAAATAAGACTATGAAGAAGATCAGATGGAATCAACTGGCCGGAATGAATCAGCATTATCGCAGATATTCATATGTTGAGTTTCTGGATAGTATGTGTCAGTGCGGCATCGAAAACCTTGAACTGTGGTGCGGGGCTCCTCATTTTATTCTTGACAGCAAGCGCTATTCAGCGTGCAAAGAATACCGGTTGATGGCAGAAGAGCGGAACCTTCATTACGTATCTCTGACCGCGCCAAGTATGCTGTGGCAGTATCAGCCAGCCGCGCCTGATGCTTTGCAATTCAGGAAAAGTATTGATTATTTTTCTAACGGTGTCAGGGTTGCCGCGGAATTGGGCTGCAAGGTTATGGCGATGAATTCCGGCTGGGGATATTTAAATCAGCCAGTGGAAGATGGTCTTGCCAGAAGTGCCGAACTGATTTACGCGGTAGCGGAAACAGCGCAGAAAGAAGGCGTGTTTCTGGCGCTTGAGTCGCTGCAGCCGGTTGAGAGCAACCTGGTTATCCGGCTTGAGGATGCAAAACGCCTGTATGATATGGTGGGTCATCCTGCCCTCAAAATAATGATTGACACGGTAGCTGTTGGCGTGGCCGGGGAAACCCCTGAGAAGTGGTTTGAAACATTTGGCGATGATATTGTCCACTGCCATTTCATTGACGGCAATCCATCCGGTCATCTGGTATGGGGGGATGGCGCATACCCGCTTGCGGATATTTTGAATTGCTTTCAGAAGTACTCATATCAAGGAATTTTTACAATGGAATTAGGCAGAAGATACCTTGATAATCCTTTTATGGCAGATGAAAGGAATGTGAAAACGTTACGCAGGTTTTTGGATGATTGATTTTTTCCAGTAATCCAATAATATTGTTCAGAATGCAAAAGGAGATAGTTTATGTTAGTTGTAAAGGGTAGCAGTATTCAACAGGATTTTAAGAATGGTTTATCAATGCAGGAGGTTTTAGCTGGGACCAACCCGGATATGCGTATTTTCAGATGCACATTGAAGGCAGGTCACGAATGGAAACCGGAAGTATACGCTTTTGGTGATAAAACCCAGTTTTTTATGTTCATGAATCCGACAGGGTATGTGACGACAAAAGATGAAGCATTTAACATAACCCATTATGCTGCTTTTGTCCCGAATTATGACGCAGAACGCTTTGTTATTCATGCCGGAAAAGAGGATCTGGAATTTTGGCATTTTGTCGGCATCATGTCTGAATATGATCTCACACGAATGGGTAATATTCATATTGAACTTCCCCGCTTCCGCCTGTTCAAAGATGCCTGGCGGTATACAGAAGGGCATACAGGCGGAGTCGGCTCAACGTGCAAATCACACATGGTGCTTGAGCACAGATTTCTGGGGCGCTACAGCATGGGTTGGAATTATGGCAAAGGCCCCTCACTGATCGGCACACACGTACATCCTGATCTTGAACAATGGTATTTTATGCTTCCCGGAAATAAAACTACGTACACAGCCGGCGATGAGAGTGTGGATGTGACCGAGGGGGATGTTACCTACACAACCACGGGAACCCCGCATGGTTCGATTGTGGGCGAGGGCGACCTGATTAACTACTTCTGGGTAGAACTCGCGACAGACGGGTATAAAGCCTGATGCGAATGTATATTCAGCATTGCGGCTAAGCAATTCTTGTGTTAGGAGAAAGAAAAATGAAGAAAATTTTGTCCTTAGTATTTGTTTTTGTATTGCTCTTTGCAATGGTCGGCGCAGTTTCAGCGGATATGGAATCGGAAATTGCTGATATTCTGGCAAATGCAACTGAATCGTCTCTTCAAGATGTCTTGGACGCCGGTGTGGTTACAATCGGTGTAGAAGGAAACTGGACTCCCTACATTTATTATGATCCGGAAAATCCAGACCACCTGATTGGGTTTCATGTTGAGGTTGCTGAGAAAATTGCTGAAAAGCTCGGGGTTAAATGTAAATTCGATGTTGCGTCACAATTTGACGGTATCCTTGCCG
>CALAEB010000383.1 GCA_937890875.1 uncultured Anaerolineaceae bacterium
TGGAATTAAAAAATCGTCTGCCGCCGTTTCCAGATCGTCAGTTATGAGGCAGCGATTCGAAATATGGGAAGGATTTTTTGTTGTTCTTTTGTTTTTGTGCTCCGCGCAAAAACAAAAGAACAACAAAATTTCTCTCCTTATTCGAAAGGTCTGTCTGAATTTCGAATTGCTGGCTATGAGGCCGTCTCACTTTTTTTGAGACGGCCTCATATTTTCCCCTAATTGGTCCGAGTGGCAAAAGTCGAAATCACAATCTTCGTTTCGGTCGATTTGATTCCGATACTCAAACCATATTTTCGAAATGCTGAATATCCGACGAAATTGGCCAAATCGATGTTATCCCGGCCTGTTATTGGCTGTTCCGACCCACTCTGTCTCACGAACAGAAAAACTGGGTCTAATTTTTTTTCTTGAACTGGCTCTTTCAAAAACAGTTAGTTGATGTTAACCTATACTCCGACAAGGCATCAGGGTGGTGGATGACAGTATGCCGGTATTTCTTGATGGAAGGAGGTTGATGTATGCGAAAAGTAATTTCCGTTATTTTAACCGTAGTCGTAATTTTTTGTTTGTTCCCCGGAGCGGCTTCTGCCGCTTATGAAACATGGAACGAAGTTGTGGATGATATGGAAGCCGTTTTGGAAGAGGCTTACAACATTTACCTGACAGGAGATGCGAAAGCAGCAAAAGATCAGGTGGACGTTGCTTATTTTCAGTTCTATGAGAAGCTCGGTTTTGAGAAAACAGTGATGGCTTACATTTCCGGTGACCGGGCCGCTTTGGTCGAATATCAGTTCAGTTTTGCAAAGAAAGCGATCAACGCCGGCGATTCGGAGGCCGAAGTGAAAACGTCGCTGGATACGCTGGCGGCTTATCTGCGTGAGGATGCCAACCAATTGGACGGGAAAAAGGAGAGCCCGCTCGGAGTTTTCCTGGCTTCACTCTTGATCATTACCAGAGAGGGGTTTGAAGCGATTATCATTGTGGGCGCAATTATTGCTTACTTGATCAAATCCGGGAATCAGGATAAAACCAAAGCGGTTTATTGGGGCTGTATCGTTGCGCTGGTTGCCAGCGTGATTATGGCTGTCATTTTGAAACAGCTGACCGTGGTGAGCGGCGCGAACCAGGAGATTATTGAAGGCGTCACCATGCTGATCGCGGTTGTCGTGCTGTTCTATGTCAGCAACTGGATGATCTCCAAAGCCGAATCGGACGCCTGGGTGAATTATATCGAAGGATCAGTCCAAAGTTCAGTCTCACGCGGCAGCCTTTTTTCGCTTGCGTTTGCGGCGTTTCTGGCGGTGTTCCGGGAAGGAGCCGAAACCATTCTGTTTTATCTGGCTTTGGTGGCGGATACCAAGACCTATGTGAATATGATCTGGGTTGGTCTGGGCGTCGGTTGTCTGCTGCTGGTTGTAATTTATCTGCTGATCCGTTTCCTGAGCATCAAAATCCCGGTCAAACCATTTTTCCTTGGAACCAGCATCCTGTTGTTTGTAATGTCGATCTCGTTTATCGGTTCGGGCATCAAAGAATTGCAGGAAGGGAATGTCATCAGTGTTACTCCGATTTCCGGAATTACTTCCGTTGATATCCTGGGGATTTATCCCACATTGGAAACGCTGATTCCGCAGATCGTGCTGTTGGTGATCACGGTCATCACGGTTGTTCTGCAGATCCGCAATTGGAAAAAAGCAGGTCAGCCTAAAGCCGCGGCTTAATAAAGCCGCCGGGCGGAATCTCGTCCGGCGGAGAAAATTATACGTAGTCAGTTCTTATGCCTGATCCAGGGATAAGAAATAATAAATCAACTGATTGGAGAAAGTCGTTATGAAAAAAATGTTATCTCTTCTTCTTGCATCGATGATGATCATGTCTTTCGGTCTGATTGCTGTGAATGCCCAGGTTGGTCCTGGTGACGTTGCCGGTTTTGAAGAATTCCCGATCGGCGATGATATCGAATTGGGCCCGCTGAATGTCGCCGGCGTTTATTTCCAGCCGGTCGATATGGAGCCGGCCGGGAATTTCCTCCCCGCTTCTGAATCCGACATGCATCTGGAAGCCGATATTTCCGCGCTCCCGAACGAATTGGGATACGGTGTCGGCGCTTTTGTGCCTTATCTGACCGTTAAGTACGAGCTGGAAAATGAAGCCGGTGAGATTATCGAAGGCAACTTCATGCCGATGAGCGCCAGTGACGGCCCGCATTATGGCGCAAATGTTAAATTCGGCGCGGCGGGAACCTATAAAGTCCGCTTTATCATCCAGAACCCGGAAGCACAGGGTTATCTGCTGCATGTTGATAAAGAAACAGGCGTCACCGGAAGATTCTGGACCGAGCCGCTTGTGGCTGAATGGGAATTTGATTACATCCCGCGCGTTTGGTAATCCGGATCTATTCAATTTTTTCTTGTTGCACCGGGTTATTCGTGTGAACGCGCGGATATGCCCGGTGTTTTTTGGAAAATATCGAAAAGGAAATGTTTCCATGCTGAAATATCTTGTCCAGGTCGTACAAAATTCACTGGTATCGGGGGTTCTCGTTTCGCTGTTTTTTACCCTGATTTACCAATCAGGGTCGGACAGTGTGAAAAAATGGCTGAACAGAGGACTCGCGGCCGGAATTTTGCTTGCCTTGATTTTGGCTGTGCTGAAACATACGACGATCCTGATCAACCGGGAATTTTTCAATATCGGAATTTTGTCCGTCGCGCTTCTGTCCGAGATACTTTTCTTTGTCTTCTCCGGTATATCCCTGGCGCGGAAACCCGCTTTGCTGCGGGGCGGGATCTGGAATTTTATTGCTTTTCTGCTGCCGGCGTCTTTGCTGCTTTACTGCCTGCCGGATATCTTCTTATATCCGACCGAATTCTTATTGGCGGGGGAAAGCATTTTCAGTACGGATTTTCTGTTTAAAACCGTCGGGTTCTTGTTTGGATTGCTGGTGGTTATCCTTTCGGTGTTCGCTCTGTATAGAACAGCGTCTGCTTTGCCCGCCCGGCTGACGCTTTGCCTGTTTGCGGTTGGCTTGGCCATCAATATGGTCAGCCAGATCGTGTCGGTTGTGCAGCCTTTGCTGGCCCGGCGGATAATCCCGATGCAGAAATGGCTCTTTTCAATTGTGAAGTTTGTCGTGAATCATAACAATTATTTTCTGTTTGCCATCCTGATTATTTCAGTCATTATTCCCATTTTGTTATGGTTCCGGAGCTATCGGGCAAAGCAACCGTACGCAAACCCGGCTGAACACCGGAAACTTCGCGCGGAATCCCGCCGGCAGCGGCGCTGGAGCGCTATTGTGCTGGCCGGCTACCTGTTCTCGATTTTTTCCGTGACGGCCATCAAGTCCTATACGGAGCGGGAAGTGGTGCTTTCTCCGGCCGAGCCGATGACCATCGTTGGGGAACAGATTCTTATCCCCTTGGAACAGGTCAATGACGGACATCTGCACCGGTTTGCTTATATTGCTTCGGATGGCACCGAGGTGCGGTTCATTGTGATCAAGAAAAATGAATATGCTTACGGCGTCGGATTGGATGCCTGCGATATCTGCGGCGCCACCGGGTATTATGAGCGTGACGGGAAAGTGATCTGCAAACTGTGTGACGTTGTGATGAATATTTCCACGATCGGTTTCAAGGGAGGATGCAATCCAGTTCCGCTGGCTTATGTGATTTCCGAAGGGTCGATGGTGATTGAAATCCAGGACCTGGAAAATGAAAAGAAGCGTTTTGCATAAAGAGGCGATGTTATGTTTTTTCGAATGATCAATGGGGCACTGCTCAGGCAGAAGGGCAAAATGCTGATGATTGCCTTCACAATCGCGCTGGGTGCGTCGCTCGCGACCGCGATGTTGAATGTGATGCTGGATGTCGGCGATAAGATCAACCAGGAACTGAAGACTTATGGGGCGAATATCAACGTCGTCCCCAAAGAAGCCTCGTTGCTGGATGATCTTTATGGCGTCGATGAAGGCTCCGGCGTTTCGGACAAGTATCTGCAGGAAGCGGAATTAGGCAGGATCAAGACAATTTTCTGGGCGTTTAACATTGTGGATTTCACGCCGTTTCTCGATACAAAGGTCACGCTGAATGACCGGATTGAAGATGTTGATTTGACCGGGACCTGGTTCAGCCACCATCTGGATCTGCCGACCGGTGAATCATTGGATACCGGCATGATCAATATGAAAAACTGGTGGGATGTTTCGGGAGCGTGGCTGACGGACGCTGACGAGGATTCCGCTATGGTGGGCAGTCTGGTCGCCGGAAGAAACCAGATCGAACCGGGTGACGTGATCTCCGTTTCGACGAAAAACGGACGGAAGAACCTGACCGTTAAAGGCGTCTTTAATACCGGCAGTGACGAGGATGAACTGATTTATGTGCCGCTGAAAACCGCGCAGGAATTGGCCGACCGCAGCGGATTGGTGAGCCGGGTGGAGGTCAGCGCGCTGACGACGCCGGATAATGAACTCTCGCGCCGGGCGGCGCAAAACCCGAACAGCCTCTCGATCAAAGAATGGGAGACCTGGTACTGCACAGCTTATGTGAGCGCGATTTCCTATCAGATTCAGGAGGTCATCACGGACGCGGTTGCCAAGCCGATCCGCCAGGTGGCGGAATCCGAGGGCGCGATTCTTGAAAAAACGCAGCTGCTGATGGTGCTGATCACGATTCTGAGCCTGATCGGGGCTGCGCTGGGGATTTCCAACCTTGTGACGGCCAGTGTGATGGAACGCAGCCGCGAAATCGGTCTGCTGAAGGCCGTCGGCGCACAGGATTTTTCTATTTCAGCGCTGGTGTTAAGCGAAATTTTGCTGATGGGCCTGATCGGCGGGGTCGCGGGTTATTTTGCCGGGCTCGGCTTTGCGCAGATTATCGGCCATTCGGTATTCGGATCGGCGATTGATATTAAACC
>CALAEB010000384.1 GCA_937890875.1 uncultured Anaerolineaceae bacterium
AAAACACCGGCGAAAAGAGCTCCGAAGACGATGATGCCCGCGATCAGCAGGAACGAAACGACGATCTGTCCTTTGGACAAAAATTCGGCATATCGGCGGTAAACCGCGGCCGTGCATTGAAATGCCATAAACAACGCGGCCAGGCTGAAGCAAGCTTTCCGGAAAACCGCAGTTTTTTCCTGTGCCATCATTCCGGCGCACCCTGCCAGTTCTTCAAAATTACCTTCACCGAACGTGTCATCTCCAGTGAAAAATCGGCTGTGAATTTCCGGATGTAATTATGCTGTCCCGGATTCAGCCGGGCCAGCGGATTCGTCGCATCCGCGTTTGCCTTTTTCTCCGGTTGAGCAGCCAGCGCAGTGAAATCCGCACCGTCCAGCCGGCGATACCGGTTTGTATGCACAACAGCCCGCCCGTCAAACAATCGCGGCGCCGGCGCACGGCTGACCTGATCATCCGTTGGGTAACCGAAGCAAACCATTCCGACCGGGGCAGCCCAACGTGGCAGCCCCAGCAGGTCCCTGATCTTTTCATAATTTTCGATAATATCGCCGATATAACAGGAACCGACAGACAGCGATTCCGCCGCAATCACCGCGTTCTGCGCCGCGATCAGCGCATCCATGCAGGCGAGCAAGAAATCTCCCTCCGCAGGGAACCGGGGCTGGCGGCCGAACTCCGCGCAGGCAGCTTCGGCATCACAGAAGCGGAAATAATCCATCCAACGCTGGTAATCCGCCAAAAAGACCAGGACAAACGGCGCCCGGGCGATAAACGGCTGGTGATCGCAGAGCACGGCAAGCTGATCTTTCAGCGGCCGATCAGTCACTTCAATGATAGAATAGAGCATCATGGCGCCGGCGGAAGGCGCACGCAGCGCTGCGCCGATGATCTCTTTTTTGACGGTTTCCGGAAGCGGTTCCCCGCTGTATTTCCGGACAGATTTTCGGTTTTTCAGCAGACGGATTGTTTCATTCATAACGCCATTTTAACCGCGAATCCGTTTTTCTGCCGGAATACAATGGCTGAAATTATTAAGAAAACCTTTTGTGATGCCCCTGTCTCCGGGCAAAGCGCAGAAACAGCGGATTATCGTTCAAAGTACAGGCTCAAGATCCGAATCGAAGAAAAGAATACAGACAGCAAGGATTGCGTATCAATGGAAGAAAATCGACCGAAAGTTCAAATATACACCGACGGCGCCTGCAGCGGGAACCCGGGTCCCGGCGGCTATGGCGTGGTGCTGATTTACAATGCAACGAAAAAGGAACTCTCCGGCGGCGAGGCCAACACGACCAACAACCGGATGGAATTAATGGCCGTCATTGAAGGGCTGAGAGCGCTGAACAAGCCGTGTGATGTCACGCTGTATTCCGATTCAAAATATGTGGTGGACATGGTCGAAGGGGGATATCTCAAGCGCTGGAAACAGAATCACTGGATGCGCAATAAAAAAGACCCGGTGAAAAACGTAGATCTCTGGGAACAAGTGCTGGCGTTATTGCAGACACACACCGTTAAAATGATCTGGGTGAAAGGGCACGCCGAAAACCCGTGGAACAACCGCTGTGACGAACTGGCTGTCGCCGCGGCAGCCAAATACCGCTGAGCATACAGGCCGCAGCCCCGCCTGTTTTCCGGCAGCAATTTAAAATATGTTAAACCCCTTGAATAAAGCGTATATTTTTTGTATTTGATCCGAATATCAAAAGTCTGATTTGGACATTCCGCTTCATAAGGTCGAAATTCTGAACTCCTGCCCAGGCGTCAGACCGTACGCCTTAATGATATACTTTGCAGTATGCTCAACCAGGGTGTTTTCTCATTTCCCGCAGCCGCTTTGTCGGTATCGGACGTCAACCGGCAGGTGAAAAATCTGCTGGAGCAGGACCTGATCCTGGAAGATCTCTGGGTGCAGGGAGAAGTATCCAATCTCTCCGTTCCAGCTTCCGGGCATGCTTATTTCACGCTGAAGGATGAAAAAAGCAGCCTGAAATGCGTCATCTGG
>CALAEB010000385.1 GCA_937890875.1 uncultured Anaerolineaceae bacterium
GCAGCAGATAATTGGGCATTTTCTCCCGGTGCAGATCCCGGGACATACCGTAGATATACCAGGCCTTCTGCGCATAGATAAAAAGCATCAGCCCGCTGATGGGCTGACCCTCAACTTCCGCGATCAGCGGTTTCAGCATGCCGACGGCATAAAACTGGTTCCAGACGTCCAGATAATAGTTCTTTTCACGGATCAGGAAATGGTCCCGACCGGCTGTCTCGGCGTAGATCGTATAAAGCAGATCAAAATCCTCCGCGCTCCCGCTGCGAACGGACACGCCCTTTTTTTCGGCCAGCCGCACTTTATAGCGGGTGCGCTGTTTCATCGCGGTCAGCAGCTCCTCCTCCGTTTTATCCAGATCGATCCATACACTGTTGGCGAACTGGATCTGCTGAGCGGAGAAAACCCATCCGCGGGTTTCATATTCCCGCAGCAGCGCCTGTCCGGCAGGGTTTTCGGCGTAGGACGCGCTTCCCGGGACGCCGAACCCGGTGGGAACATCCGGGTCGATTTTAATAAAAACGGCGCGTTCTTTTTTTGCTGATTCGGTCAGGTCATCCAGCACCCGCTTTCGCAGCGGTGCATTATTCCAATCCAGCAGCGGACCGCGCGGGATATACCAGAACGACATTCCCGGCGCTAACGGTTTTTTCAAAATCAGCGCCGCCGCTTCAATTGCTCCGCTTTCCGTTCGCCACTGTTTAAAGAGCGGTTGCCAGCCGCCGGCGCTTTTCACCTGCGCCCATTCACGCGTCTGCAGGATCGACGCGCCGGGAAGCCCGGCAATTTCTGCGTTCCAGCTTTCGTGCGTCATCCTTTTCGCCTCCGGGCAGCCCATGCCATCAGGCGATATAACGGCAGCAGATAAGGATAATCATAGGTGCCGAGCGTTCGCCGGACGGCGCCGCCGAATCCGCGTTTAAAGCGATAAACCGGCCATAAATCGTCCTGCTGTTCCTGGAATTGGGCTTCTAGCGTTGCTTCATCCTCGTCCGGAATGCCCCACAGATCATATTCGCTGCATCCATTTTCGGCGGCCAGCTTCATCGCGCTCCACTGCAGCAAATGATTCGGCATCCGGTTGCGTTCTTCGTTGGAAGAGGCCCCATAAAGGTAGCTGGCCCGCTTTCCGCGGATGAAAAGCATCATGGCGGACAGCGGTTTGCCCTGGTACGCGACAACCAGCAGACGGACCTGTCCGCCGGGCTTGAAATTATCAAAGCATTTCTGATAATACGCCCGGGAATGAATGCCGAACTGGTCCCTTGTTCCGGTTTCCTGCATCAGGGATGCAAATATTGCCAGATCGTCGGATTCGCTGACGGTCAGATCTTTTTTTTGCGACAGCCGGATGTTGTACCGGGTTTTCTGATTCATGCGGGCCAGCCAATCCGCTTCGCTGCCCTCCAGCGACACCAGGATGGTGCTGGGCGGCTGAACGGTGCTGAAGCCGGGGCGGAATCCGTTAATACCCGGGGATATCATGCCCGCGGGTATCATGCCCGCGGTCAGCTGCTTCGCCTCCGGCGTGTCCTGCCATTCATCCGGTTCGACCCGCAGAAAAATGGCCCGTTTCGTACGGCAGAGCGCATGCACTTCCCGCCAGAAACCGGCATAATCCGCTTTTTCCCGGTCAAAGGTGACCGGGCCGCGCGGGATGTAAGCGATGGTGAATCCCAGCGCCCAACGGGGCAGGCGGCGGAAGAGCACCATCCCGCCGACCGTGTCATTCGCAATGAATGCCGGTGTCCAGCCGAAATCCGCTTTTAGGTCACCCCATTCCGCGGTCTGCAGGATTGAGGCATCCGGATCCTGTACCAGAAGGGCTTTCCATTGTTCCGCTGTAATTTGTGCCATAGGAGGTTATTCTATTCCATCAGGATCATGTCGGTGGCCTGCGGACTCAGCAGACAGGCGTCCGGGATGATTTCATTCAGATATTTCCGGATTTCGCTGTCGTTGCCCTGCTTTGACAGCGAAATCCGGAAATATCTGAATGAAATCATCC
>CALAEB010000386.1 GCA_937890875.1 uncultured Anaerolineaceae bacterium
CTTCGCAAAATACAGGCAGTTTATCCCATAAACGATGGTCGACATTCCAAACGTAGCGATAAACGGAGCCATCCGCAGTTTCGCAATCATGAAACCATTGAAATAACCGATCACAGCCACGACCGCCAGGGTAATCAGGATAGGCAGAAAGATCGGGAGATCCGGCAGATCCGGAAAAAACCGGTTCGGATAAGTCAAGGTTTGACTCAGCGAAGCGACGATAACGGCGGCCAGCCCGACCTGCCGGCCGCCGGACAGATCCGTCCCGCCCAACAGCAGCGGAAAAATTAATCCGAGCGCCACAATCAATTTCACCGAAGATTGGGTAAGAACATCTTTCAGCACGCGCCACTGCAAAAAAGCCGGTTCAATCAAAATGATGACGAAGATCATCACCAATAGCGCCAGAATCAGCGCGTTATCAATAAGGCCTTTCCTGATTTTTTTGACATTGATATTCCCTTTTGCCGTCATTTATCTTTCTCCAAACTGTCCTCTTTTTTTGATGAGAATTTGGTCGCCAGGCGCATCACATCCACCTGCGTCGCGGTTTTCCCGTCCAGTATTCCGGTCAGCCGGCCTTCGCACATCACCATGATTCGGTCGGACATGCCGAGCAGTTCCGGCATCTCCGATGAAATCATAATAATAGCGTTGCCCTGTGAAACCAATTCCCGCATAATTTTATAAATTTCATACTTTGCGCCGACATCCACCCCGCGCGTCGGCTCATCCAGAATCAATATATTGGAGTCCGCAAGGAGCCAGCGCCCCACCAGAACTTTTTGCTGGTTGCCTCCGGACAGGTTCCGGATCAGCATTTCCGGGCCCGCCATCCGGACATTCAGGCTCCTGCACATGTCCTCAACCGGGCGGGTCAGCTTTTTCGGCTGGATAACACCGACAAAGTTCTTCACATATTTTTTGTAGGCGTTGACCAGCATGTTGTCCTTTACGGAAAGCATCGGGATGATTCCCGTCGCACGCCGCTCTTCCGTCAGCAGCGCAAAGCCGTTTCCGATAGCCTCGCAGGGGGTCCGGTTTTTGATCTCAACACCGTTCATTTCAAGTCTGCCGGAGGCGATTTTGCGCAGCCCGAACAGCGCCTCGATCAGCTCGGTCCGCTTCGCTCCGACCAAGCCGCCGATACCCAGAATCTCGCCCTTGAACAATTCAAAACTGATCGATTGAAACGAGTGAGGGTCGGCGCTGGTAAAATTCTCGGCTTTTAAAATAACCGTATCTTTCGCCAGGTTTTCGTTGGGCGGGAACCGTTCTTTCATATCACGGCCGACCATCTGATGGATGAGTCCATCGATCGAGATATCCTGAATATCCCAGGAGCCGACCGTTTTCCCGTCGCGCATCACGGTCACCGCATCGGCAATTTCAAAAATTTCTTCCAGTTTATGGGAAATATAAATGATGGAGCGTCCTTCATTTTTCAAGTTGCCGATCAGCTTGAACAAATGCTCCGTTTCCGCAATCGTCAGCGAAGAGGTCGGCTCATCCATGATGATGATCCCGGCGTCATAAGAGATGGCTTTCGCAATTTCGACCGCCTGCAGCTGAGACACTGAAAGGTCTTTTGCCAATGTGAGCGGATCCACCTGAAAATCCAGCCCACTCAACAGCTTCCGGGTTTTCTCCCGCATCGCTTTTTCGTCAACCACGATACCGTTGGTCTCGAACCGTCCGGCCCAGATATTATCGACCACATTCCGGTATGGGATCGGATTCAACTCCTGATGGATCATGGAAATTCCCTGATGGAGAGCGGTATTCGTATCCGGGATCGTCACATCCCGTCCGTTGATCTTGATGGAGCCCTCATCCGGCTGGTACAGCCCGAAGAGACACTTCATCAGGGTGGATTTTCCGGCTCCGTTTTCCCCGATCAGCGCATGGACCGTTCCCGGACGCACAAAGAGGCTGACCTTGTCCAAAGCTTTAACCCCCGGAAACGATTTGCTCATATTTTCTATTTCCAGACGATAATTCCCCAAAATTCTACTCCTCATTCTATCTTTTCCCATTCGAAAGTTCTCCGCAGATCAGCGATTCGAAACAGAAAAGGACAGGCTGTAATTTTCTTTTTTATTCGATAAGGATTTTTCTGATTTCGAATTCCAGATTGAAGATAATCATCATACGCCGGGGGAAAAAACCGGCGTATGATCTTTCCTACAGCCAATAATGGAGTTCAG
>CALAEB010000387.1 GCA_937890875.1 uncultured Anaerolineaceae bacterium
ATCACATCGTTTACGGCGTTTGTTGGGATCCTTTTGTCAAAGGTTGTCCCGCTGGCAGATCCGATCGCGGGTTTGCTGGTCTCGGTCTGGATTTTCAGGGCAGCATACCGGGCATTAAAAGAGAACCTGGATTTTCTGACCGGCGCCGGCGCGACGGAGGAGCAGCGGGAGGATTTCCGTCAAATTATTGCTTCTGTTCCTGGCGTATTGAACGTCCATCAGATTTTTTCGGAACATGTTGGGACGAAACTGCTGCTGGACGTGCATATTAATGTGGACGGCAGCACGCCATTGAATGACGTGCACCGGATTGAGTCTGAAGTCGAAGCGAGGCTGATGACCGAGCCGGATGTTGAACGGGCCTATATTCATATTGAACCGCCCGGATTTGATTGACCACCACTCGCTTCTGCGAAAACGGTCTTCCATTTTCAGCAATTCGAAAAATGGACATTCATTTCGAATAAGGAGGCAAAACGTACTCCCCATATTTCGAAACGCTGTCTGTTTTGAACAACCGACCGGAAGCGATTAAAATAAGGTTGAAGTATCAGAAGTGGTAAATTACCGGAAAAGGAGTGTTTGTTGCATTGTTTCCGCTTCAGCAATTCGGCTTTTGACACTTGAACCAATGTAAGGAATCAAAAAACAGCAATACAAACCGGATTGGATATTGCTGAACGAAGAGACAGGACAGCGAAACAGAAAATCATGCGAGCGATTCTTCAAAGAGTAAATTCCGCCAGCGTCAGCGTGGGCGGAGAATTGGTCAGCCGGATTGGGCCGGGCCTGTTGATTCTGGTTGGGATCGGTCCGGAAGATACGGAAGAAAAAGCGCAGACGATGGCCAAAAAGATTGCCGCCATGCGTATCTTCCACGACGAAAATGAAAAAATGAACCGGTCCGTTGTGGATATTGGCGGCGAGGCGTTGGCTGTTTCCCAATTTACGCTGTACGCCGATACCCGGAAAGGAAACCGGCCCTCGTTTATTAGTGCTGCGCCGCCTGAGATGGCTGCTTCACTCGTGGATCGGTTCGCCGAGTTTCTGGCCGCGCAGGGTGTGCCGACCCGAAAAGGGGTTTTCGGGGCTTATATGCAGGTCGCGCTGGAAAACGACGGTCCGGTGACGATCAGTCTTGAAATCTGAAACGATGGAAATCAGCGAAAAAATCCAAGCCATTTTGGATACGCTTCCCAAAAAACCCGGCTGTTACCTGATGAAGGATCAGACGGACAACATCATTTATGTCGGGAAAGCGATCAATCTGCGCAGCCGGGTGCGTTCTTATTTCCACGATAGCGCCGATCATTTGCCGCGGATCCGGCAGATGGTTTCGCGGATCGATCATATCGATTGGATCGTGGTGGAATCAGAGCTGGAAGCCCTGATTCTGGAAATGAATCTGATCAAGAAAAACAAACCGCCCTATAATGTCCAGCTGAAGGATGATAAACGGTATCCTTACATAAAAATCGATTTTCAGAATCCGTTCCCGCGCACTCGGGTAACCCGGCAGGTGGTACAGGATGGCTCGCGGTACTATGGACCGTATACCAGCGTCTGGGCTGTTCACCAGACATTGGAATTGCTGCGCCGGATCTTTCCTTATCTGACCTGTGACCGGGAGATAACCGGACAGGATAAACGCGCCTGTCTGTACTATGATATTAAACTATGCACAGCTCCCTGTATCGGAGCGATTTCTCAGCCGGAATATTATGCCCTGATGGAAAATCTCGGCG
>CALAEB010000388.1 GCA_937890875.1 uncultured Anaerolineaceae bacterium
GCAAATTCCGCACGACATCGACCATCGAAGCGCCGTGCGTCAGCTGTTCTCCCGGATGAACGCGGATGACCAGCTGCGAATCGGTCCTTTCGACGAAATACTGGACCGTTCGTTCGATCCATTCGGACATATTTTTTGAAAAAGTATGCCGGCCAAGCGTCAGGCTGTCTCCCAAAACGTTCGTAGCCAAAAACACCACCGGGCGATCATCCAGGTGCAGTTCCTCCCGGATCCGTTCGCTGCCCACCGGGGCGCTTCCCTGCCATCGACGAGAAAAGTTTTCCCACAGATCCGCCCGCTGGCGCGCGCCGAGCATTTCCCGCACCTTTTCCAACTCCTCTTCGGTTACCGGGATATTTTTGCGCACTTCCCATAAATCATCCGTTTCCTGACGCATAACTTCCCGGTTCTGTGCAATCCAGATTCGTTTGCGCTGCTCCCCAAATTCATAGGTCGTAACCGGAATTCCCATCCATTTTGCGGTACGATAGGCGATCCCCATCTCCTGAATTGTCCCGTTCGGAATGATCACGCAATCTGGATTATTCGTTTTAAGCCAGGCATAAAGCAGGCGCGCAAAAGCTTCGTTGCGTTCCACCCGCATCTTGTACAGCGGTGCTTCCCGGTCAATTTCCTCAACCTGGAGCGTATACTGCGTGTCATAGGTGCTGATATCTTCAACAATCCGATGCAGCTCCTCCGGAATAGATTTATAAGAGGGATAAATCGGCAGAAAAGAGACGATATCCATATATTTGGCCGCATCGGAGAAAACCTTCCGGGTATATAAATCCTGCCGGCGCAAATCAAACTTGTTGATCTCTTTCTGCCAGTCGGCATACGGAAGATAACCGAAGGTCACCTGATGTCCCCTCGCGGCAAAATAAAGCGCCACAGTCGCCGCGTGTTCAATCCAGTAATGAAGGGATGTGAATACGAAAACCTTTTTCGGGTTTTCCGCTGTTGTTTTGTTCGCCTCAATATCCGCGAGGATCTCCGGCATTCGGGCCTGAATGTTTTTTAATGAAAAACGGGTGCCGGGCTCGCCTTTATTCTTGAGCTGAAAGTAAAACTCCGCTGTCAGAGGAATTTCACCTAATATCCTGCTTAATACTTCTTTATATGATGTCTGCATTATTCTTTCACCTCAATCGTCCAGGATAATTTGGGACGAATCAGCCCTGCCCGCGGTTCCGGCCATTGGGTTCCCGGCGCTCCTGTCCCATCCACATTAAACACAAGAGATTGTTCATCGTGAAAATATCGTTTAATTTTAAAAACGCTTGCGTTCACACCTAAAACAAACCGGCCTTCATTCAGGATATCAGCCGGAATCGTGCAACGACTGATATAAGTTCCGGCCTCACGAACGCGGAGGCGCTCAAATGTTTCCGTGTCATCCACGTCAAAAGAGGTGAAGATGAACTCGCCGCGTGTGCTCAGAAGATATATACCCACACGTAAACCGGTAATCGGCGCGGCAAGCCGGTATTCAAATTCAACCGTGACCGGCTCCGTCGAACGGAACGTATCCGAAATCACGCCCTGCGGGTTCAAAACCCGGATTTCAGCGGGTACAAAAGGCTCCGCGTCCGCGGGGATATCCGCCGCGGTCCAGGTCCGCAGTCCCTCCTGCGAGAAACCGTGCGACAGATAATAATCCACCGCTTCCGCTGTCGGCGCCTGCATCACCATTTTTCCCTTTTCGAGAACAATTGTCTCCTGGGTAAGCCGTACAATCGCGGACATATTATGACTGACAAAAAGAACCGTCCGTCCCTGACTGGCAACATCGCTCATCTTTCCCAGACATTTCCGCTGGAATTCCGCGTCGCCCACCGCGAGTACTTCGTCAATCACCAAGATTTCCGGTTCGAGATGGGCCGCCACGGCAAACGCCAGCCGCAGATACATCCCGCTGGAATACCGCTTCACCGGCGTATCAATGAACGTCTCTACCTCAGAAAACGCGATAATCTCATCCAATTTCCGCGCGATTTCATGCTGCTTCATGCCCAGAATCGCCCCGTTCAGGAAGATATTTTCCCTGCCGGTCAGCTCAGGATGAAAACCGGTGCCGACCTCCAAAAGGGACCCCACTCTGCCATTAATCCGCGCCGAACCGGTTGTCGGTTCGGTCACCCGTGAAAGTATCTTCAGGAGCGTGCTTTTCCCCGCCCCGTTCTTGCCGATGATCCCCAGCGCCTGACCCTGCGCCACATTGAAAGAAATGTTATCCAGCGCCCAAAACGAATTGCTGTCCGTCATTTTCCCGTGCAGCCGTTTTTTGGGGTTCGTGATCGTGTCGATCAACGTCTCACGAAACGTCCGGTATTGCGCAGGTGCCGCGCCGATCCGATATCGCTTCCCAATTTGATTTACCACCACCGAATTATTTGGCACGTTCCGCTCCGATTAAATGAGGTCGGCGAATTGCTTTTCCATTCGCCGGAAATAAATCAGACCGCTGACCAGAATCAGAACTGAAATCAACGCGCTGAAAAGCATGCTTTGAACCGGAAGCCCGTTATATACCCCCAGCAGGGATGAACGGAATCCATTCACCACGCCAACCATCGGATTCAGGCTGTAAATAAATTGCAGCCGGGGGTCGGTAATCATGCCGGCTCCATAAGCAATCGGCGTCAGATACATCCACAGCTGAGAAATAAACGGCACAATATAACCGATATCGCGGTAAAGGACATCCATCGCCGAAAACCAGAGGCTCACACCAAAGGCAGTGACGACAGTCAGCAGCAGATAATACGGAATCAGCAGCGCATAAATATTCGGAGAATATTTGTAATAAACCATCATAAGGATCAAAATCGGCAGCGCGACAAAAAAATCCACAATACTGGCCAGAACACTGGAAAGCGGAAGGACAACGCGCGGAAAATAGATTTTCGTGATCATATTCCGGTTCGTGACCAATGAGCGGCTCGCCGTCCGCAGCGAGTTTTCGAACAACTGCCAGGGGAGCAAGCCGGCCAGTGAAAACAGCGGATACGGGATCCCATCTGAAGGCACACCGGCAAATTCACCGAAAAAGATGGAGAACACCAACATCGTCAGCACCGGCTGGATCACAGCCCAACCCACCCCTAAAATTGTCTGCTTGTAACGGACTTTCAAATCACGCCAGGTCAGGAAAAAAATTAATTCCCGGTAACGCACCAATTCTTTTAAATCAACGATTTTCCAACCCTTCGACGGCTGTATGAATGTTTGAACCGTATCCTCTGCATTTTTCGTTTCCAATAGGTCGCTCCAAATTAGCCTTTTTGTAAAATTGCATCCCGATTAGCGATATAGTAGTCAATCGTGTTTTTGATACCAGTTTCAAAATCCATCTTCGCGTTGAAACCAAAATATTCTTCCGCCCGGGTAATATCCAGCGCCCGCCGCGGCTGTCCGTTCGGTTTCGTCGGATCAAAGACCAGTTTACCGGTAAACCCGGTTAATTTCGCAATCAGTTCCGCCAAATCCGCAATCGAGATCTCCATTCCGGATCCGATATTCACCGGTTCAGGCCCGTTGTAATGTTCAGCGGCCATCACAATCCCTTCCGCGGCGTCACCGGCATAAATAAATTCGCGCGTCGGCGTTCCGTCGCCCCAAATGACCACCTCAGGGTCATTCCGAAGGCTCGCTTCATAACATTTATGAATTAACGCCGGGATCACGTGGGAGGAACGCGGGCTGAAATTATCCCGCGGCCCATACAGGTTTACGGGAAGAAGGTAGACCGTATTGAAATCGTACTGCTGACGATAGGCCTGCGCCTGTACCAGCAGCATTTTCTTGGCCAATCCGTAAGGCGCGTTGGTTTCTTCGGGATATCCGTCCCACAAATCCGTCTCACGAAAAGGAATCGGGGTAAACTTAGGATAGGCACAAATCGTTCCGATTGCCACCACCTTTTCAACCCCGAATTTCCAGGCTTCATGGATCAGCTGGACCCCCATCATCAGGTTATCGTAAAAGAACTCGGCCGGATGTTCCCGGTTTGCGCCGATCCCACCGACATTCGCCGCCAGGTGAATGATCACGTCCGGTTTGGCATCAGAAAGCATCCGCCGGATATCAGCGGCTTCAACCAGATTGTAGTCTTCAAACCTCGGAATAAAAAAATCAGTAATGCCGCGGCGATGCAGACTATCCTGAACAAAAGAACCCAAAAAACCCGCGCCGCCGGTTATACAAATCTTCCGGTTTGCAAGCGGAGATTTTTCTTCCATAGAACTCACCTCACTTTCAGCCCGTCAGCTCAATCGGCTTCAGGTAACTTCAGAACCAGCTTCAGCCCATGAATTTCTACAACCGGCAACTCAGAACGATTCTTCATATCCTGCTTTCGTTCCAGCACAACAAACCCTTGTTCAAGCCCGGTCAGCCGGCAAATTTCAGCAACATCTCCCTCACCCGAAAGAATGATCGTCTGATAATTCGCTTCGGCGCATCGCTCCAGAATGTTTTTCATTTTTTGACGTATTAATCGATAGAACTGGAAGGAAGATTGAATATACTCAATTGTAAGGCGCGAACGTAATGAGATTCCTTCCGGAGTAACGATATACTTTATCTTTCGTCGTTCTAACCGTTGAATCTTCAGAAAACCCTTCTCAACCAGCCGTTTTACATGCCAATTGATCGTTCCGACGGCAACCCCCAATTGCGTCGCCAGGACAGCCTGGGTTGAATCGGGTTTTGCTTCAAGTTGTTCGAGAATGTCCAGATCTCTCAAATTATCGTCACAGGTTCTCGTCATAAGCCTACAATATTCAACGTCTGAATTATATCCTTTTCTCGAAAACGGTCAAGGTAAACCATACACGTCGAATATGTCAAGGCCTTTCGTCTTAATTCTTACAGTCAATTGACACATATAAACAACAGTATTTCCTAATATCGAAAAGAGGAGTTTGTTGTTCTATTTTCGATACTTTAATACTTTTGATACCCAGACCATAATATATAATCGTAAGAAAAAGCAAATGATTTACAAATCTTGCAGAACCAATGGTTCCCATTATCAACTGCTGTCAGAAAAAAAGGACGTTGCAAATGATAACACCCGAATTAGAAAATCAACTGATCGCCTGGCGGCGTTACTTTCACCAGCACCCGGAGGTCAGCCTGCGGGAATATGCGACAACAGAAACAATCCGCGGAATCTTACAATCACAACAGATCGCGACCCGGCCAATCGGAGAAACCGGCCTCTGCTGTGACATAGCCGGCAGCAGCGCCGCTTCCGGAAAGACCATCCTGCTGCGCGCGGACATCGACGCGCTCGGTATGGAAGAACAGAGCGACACGTCGTATCGCTCCCGGAATCCGGGCGC
>CALAEB010000389.1 GCA_937890875.1 uncultured Anaerolineaceae bacterium
CAAACGGGTATGACGAACCGTCGATCATAACGGATGAGTAACCGGCATTGATCGCTTTCACACAATCTTCAAATGTCCGTGAATGGTCAAGATGCAGGGCAATCGGAACAGTTGTGTTTGCGGCCGCGCGTTTCACAGTTTCGACCGTCGCTTCAAACCCGCCCATCAGCTCGATACAATCGGTGCCGGTGATAAAAATCACAGGGACATTCAATTCCGAACCGGCCTCGATCGCCGCCAGCGCCATTTCATAAGACACCGTCACAAACGCTCCATACGCAATTTTCTTTTCCTCTGCTAAGGCAAGCAGTTCTTTCATCGGAGCAAACTTCATAAATATTCCTTCTTTCTGTAATGACAAGATTTCTTTGTTTATTGATGTTTTGTTCTGTCCAGCCAGTTGTGATAAAAGCGCAGCGCAGTCTCAAAATCCGGGATACCGGCCGTTCCGCCGTGTTTGCCGATATTTTGAGCCGCAATCGTATTCGCGAATTCAGCACACTGGAAAACATTCAAACCATGGGAAAACGCGCGCAAAAAGCCCGCGACAAAAGAATCACCGGCGCCGGTTGTGTCCACCACCGGGATTCCCGTCAGAGCGGGGAGGTACCGTTCTGTTACAAAGTCAGTGATATAGGCGCCTTTCGCCCCGAGCTTGATCCCGAAAGCAGTCAAGCCGAAATTCCGGAAGCACGCCGCAATTTCTCCCGGGTCATTCTTCCCGGTGATCAGCGCTGCTTCGTCAATGCTGGGAAAAAAAATATCCGTTTCGTTCAGCGCCGGCCCAAGCGCAGCGAGCCAGTCGCAATCGGTCCTTGTATCGTCAATCGCCGCATCCATCGCCGTGACTTTCCCCATCCGGTGCGCCCGGCTGAACAAATCCGCAATTCCGCCGCCATCCATTCCGGCCAGTGCCATCGCACTGCCGAAATAGACAATGTCGCATTTCTCAATCATTTGCCGGGAGACATCCGCCGAAGCCAGCCGGGAGAAAATCGCCTTGTCGGTCAAAAAATGCCTTTCCCCTTTTGAGTCGATCAGGGCGAACGAAACAGCCGTCGCACATTCCGTATCATAAACCAGGCCGCCGACATCAATTCCGGCTTTTTCACATGCGTTCCGGATAAAATTTCCGTGAAGGTCATCCGCGATCCGGCCGACAATGGAAACCTGGCTGTTCAGCTTTGCCAGGCCAAGCGCGACGTTCAGCGCGTCTCCACCGCATGAGATGACAGGACGGGAAATTCCGACGCTGTCCCGGCCGAGAATATCATCCGGCACAGGAGAAATAATGACGTCGCATACCATCATACCCACACAAAGGATTCGCATCTGTGATCCGCCTTCAATCTTTGTAAGTTTATTGCTTTGTACGTACCTAATAACAATGGTTATTATTCCATGAAACCGCGCTGCTGTCAATCCGCAATTTGAAGTTCAGATTTCAAAATATGGAAGGATTCTTTGTTGTCCTTTTTATTCGAAAGGCCGGTCTGCATTTCGGATTGCTGTTTGAAATTCCGCCAATGCGGGATCCGGTCCGGATATCCAAAGGATTGAACCCCCAAAGATGGCTGGTTTCCGGTTTTGTTTTTTGCGCTTTGATCCATTCGGCTTTTAATACTCAGATCAAAAATCAAATTGCTGTATCACCCATAAAATAAATCACAAAAGACATTTTTCGTTTATAATTGTATTGTTCGATACGTACAAAAGTACAAAAGAAATCACTTTGTCAGGGGGCCCGTGATGTTTTTTCAAACAGATGAACTGGATAAAACAATTCCGATACCGCTTTACTACCAACTGAAAAGCATCCTTTTAAATGACATCAAAAGCGGAAAAATTGCCGTGGGGCAGACCATTCCGACCGAAGCCGAATTGCAGGAGCGGTATCAGATCAGCCGCTCGACCATTCGGCAGGCCATCTCGGAACTGGTCCATGAAGGCTGGCTTGAAAGAAGAACCAGCAAAGGCACGATCGTCACGAAACCCCGCCAGAACGCGAGCCATATCCATCCCTTCGAGCCTTTCTACCAGCAGGTGACCCGTTTAGGGAAAAACCCCCGCACAGAGGTGATCGAATTAAGAATCATGGACACAACCCAGGAACTTTCGGACGCGATGAATCTCGACAAGAACGATAAAGTGATCTCCATGTTCCGCCGGCGCTTCGCAGATGACGAACCGATGGTAACCATCCAGAACTTTTTGCCGTACAATTTATGCAACTTTATTCTGAGTCATGATTTTAAGTCGGAGTCGCTTTATGAAGTCCTGATGCAGAACTCGAAATCCAGCATCGAGAACACAAAGACGTTTATCTCCGCCGCAAAAGCGACGGCGAAAGATGTTCAGCTGCTGCAGATAAAACTGGACAATCCGGTTCTATATTTCCGCACGATCGCAAGTACGGCCGAGGGAATCATTGTGGATTACGCATATTCGCATTATCGGGGAGACCTGAACACTTTTGAAATCGATGTAAGACCTCAAAAAATTTAAAACTGAAAAATCACCCGAACGCTTCAGCATACCCCGCTGGCCCGGCCATCCTATCCATTTGGTCGACAGCCAGCCGGCTGAACAGTGCGGCAAAGGGGATATTCCCGCCATCCCATTCAGTTTAAGACGCCACAAACGAAACCGTTATCCTGATCAATCCTATCCAAATAGGGAGTTGAAAAATTCCGCTTCTTTTCCTACAATTATATAGAAAATATTTTCTATTTCGTTGTCATAACCGATGACGGAAACAACAGACAGAAAGGAAAAGCAGCATGGAAACAATCCCCAACAACCCGGCTGAAAGCCGCGGCAAATTCCCGATGGAAGGCATCCCTTCCGCAAACGGAGGCAGTTTTGAAATCCTGGCGATCACAGCCGGTGAAGGCAACGGCTGGCAGTTTGCGCAGGAGGTTCTGATGGCCGCCGTGCCTCTGTTCGACCAGGCCCAGTGCTTCATTGATCATGACAACATGGAAAATCCCGCCGGGCACAGCGTGCGCGACCTGGCCGGTGTGCTCACCGCGCCGGTCTGGGATGAATCCCGGAAAGGCATTCGCTGCCAATTGGTGCCCATCGGACCGGCCGCCGATCTGCTCAGTGAGCTGGGACGGCAGATTCTTTCGACTGACGCGGTCAAC
>CALAEB010000390.1 GCA_937890875.1 uncultured Anaerolineaceae bacterium
GAATCGCCTGAAAACCGCGGTCACGTCCCTGTTTGGCCGAGCCGCCTGCCGAATCCCCTTCGACGATGTATAATTCAGTTTTTTCGGGATTCCGGCTGGAACAATCCGCCAGTTTTCCCGGGAGCGTCATGCTTTCCAGCGCAGATTTGCGGATGACCAGGTCGCGCGCCTTTTTCGCCGCGTCCCTTGCGCGGGAAGAAGTCAGACATTTACTGACGATCGCTTTGGCTGCCGCCGGGTTATTCTCCAGAAAATCTTTAAAACTTTCGCCGATCACCTGTTGGACGTAAGTCGATACTTCGGTATTCATCAGTTTGACTTTCGTCTGGCTTTCAAACTGCGGGTCCGGATGTTTAATGCTGACAATTGCCGTCAGCCCCTCGCGGGTATCTTCACCGGAGAAATTCGGATCGGACTCCTTCAGCAGATTGGCGCCGCGGGCATAGTCGTTGATCACCCGCGTGATCGCTGTGCGCAGACCGGTCAGGTGCGTCCCGCCATCGATCGTGTTGATGGTATTCGCAAAGGAGTAAATTGTTTCCGTATAGACATCCGTATATTGCAATGCGACGTCGATCCCGACATTGTCAATTTCTTTTTCGGCATGAACAATAGGGTGGACCGGAATCTTGTCCTTGTTCAGATAATGGACAAAGGAGCTGATCCCGCCCTGAAAATAAAATGTGATCTCTTTTCCGCTGTGCTCATCCGAAAGCGAAATTTTGGTACTTTTGGTTACAAAAGCCATTTCCCTGAAGCGGTTGGCCAGTGTTTCATAACGGTATCCGGTCTCTTCTTTGAAAATTCCCTGGTCGAAACGGAAGGAGATTTCAGTCCCCGTTTTTTCTGGCGGGCATTCACCGATAATTTTCACCCGTTCCTGCGGCTTCCCGTATTGATAGCGCTGAAAATAAATCTGTCCGTCCCGATATACCCGGGCTTCGCACCATTCCGACAGCGCATTTACGGCTGAGGAGCCGACGCCGTGCAGACCGCCGGAAACCTTGTAGGAAGAGCCGCCGAACTTGCCGCCGGCGTGGAGCGCGGTTAATACCACCTCCAACGCGGAGATTTTTTTGACCGGATGAATGTCAACCGGGATCCCGCGTCCGTTGTCGGCAACGGTCACACTGGCGTCTTTATGCAGCGTTATCCTGATTTCTGTGCAGAATCCGGCCAGCGCTTCGTCGATTGCATTGTCAACGACTTCATAAACCAGGTGATGCAGCGCTTTTGAATCGGTTCCTCCCACATACATGCCCGGACGCTTGCGGACTGCTTCCAAGCCTTCCAAAACCTGAATATTTGAGGCGTCATAGTGGGACGAAGGAAAATTAGTTTCGGTCATTTTTGGATAATTCCTCTTTTAATGATTTCTGCATTGTCAGATAACCATTGTAAATTTTGCTGATAAAGGATAAAACTGGCGCTGATCAGCGCAGTGATGATGAATGCATGGCCGGCGATCCCGATCAGGAGCAGCCACGAGTCTGCCGGCGGAATGGTCCAGATAAGGTTCAGCCCCTGCAGGATGATGACACTGAAAACGACGAAAAAACTGGTCGAGCTGGAGACCCAGCGGGATATGCGAAAGCTCAGTTTTACGGCGTCCGTCAAATTCAGATCACTGAGGACAATACCATGCGGGATGTAAAACATGGGGATGATCAGCCAGGCGACCCCCAGGAACAGGATCAGCAGGATGATCTGCGCCAGGGAAACGGAAAGGATCGACAAAAAGGTAAAAAAGCAGGATACCGGTATCATCAAAGCTAGGAAAATTCCCAGAAGCGCTAAAAGGAACAGAACCAGATTGACCGCATTCTTACCCAGACGGCGCAGCGATACGTGCCTCGCTTCCTGGTCGGAGGCCTGTGCGATGATTGTAAGGTAAAAAATGCCGCTGAATAATCCGATGCATCCCAACAACAGGAACAATATGAGAACCAGCGCCGGCGAATGGATTTCGATGATCTTCAAATTTCCCAAGGGGCCCTTCAAAGGTGTTATCCCGTTTAACAGCATCGGAACGCTGAACGGGAAAGCACCCAACGCGCTCATCAGGTTGGTTTGTTCGATCAATACCTGGGCTGACTGGTACAGTGAACTGACCTGGGCGGCCAATTCCTGCGGCGCGTTGGCGGTGAGGTCGCTGAACAAACGGCTCACCTGTTCTCTGAGCAGTTCGTAGACCCGGAATTTCGGCCCCAGCCAGATCAGCAGATCGGCTAACAACGGTAAAATAAGCAGGTAAAGGTTTTCCGCAGCAATGCGAAAGCCTTCCCCGATCGCTTTTGTCACCTTCGGGGCGAAGATTATTTTCTGTCTTTCATTCGATTCCATAGCCTTATAATTTTACCATAGTACGCCTTTCACCTGCTGGAGGATCGTGCAGCATTTCGAAACTTGTACGGATTTTTCGGATAAAGGGATCCTTACCAATCCTGTGATTAGCCCGTCTGTTTTTCTATTATTCTTAGAGACGAAAGAAGTTGTTTTATCATCAAAAATCGAAGGCGCTGTAACGACATTGGATGAAATGCTTCGTTTTGATGCGGAGGGATCGGAAAATAAGAGAGAAAAAAATCGTGATTCGCTTGAAGTTTTAAATTACCGCAACGCAAATTCCTGCTCTTTCCACTGAACTGAAGGGAAAAACTTTGAAAAAACGTATGGCAAACTTAATTAAAGGACTTGAGGTGATTTTTTCAATGCCATATTTCGAATCCCTTCCAGTGTAAAAAAGGCGCTCTTCTGAAAATGAACTGTATAATGAACATTATGGATAAACAACAGATGCAGCGTGAGATCGGCACATTAACAGTGGTTCTGCTGATTGTTTACGTTTTGTCATTATTTGTGAACCGCAGTGTCATCATCTTTCCGATTCATATTGGCCCTTATTCTTTAAACCTTAATTGGAAAATGATTGATCTTGCGGCGCCGGCTGCCGGTATTTTGGGAAGCTTGGGGCTGTACCAGTTAGTTGGACTGCGGTCTTTTTCTTCTCAGCGGGATTTGCTGATCCAGGGTGTGATTCCTTTTGCGGCAGCCTTTTCACTTGGGATCGCGCTGCGGAACACATCCGTCGGCTGGACCTGGTGGATGATGCTTTTTTTCGGCGGTCTCTTGCTCTATCTGATTTTTATGGCTGAGACGATCGTGCGTGACCCGAATGATCCTTCATTTGTGTTTGCCGAAGTTACGCTGACCGGTCTTTCCTATGCCACATTCCTGATGACGGCGGTCGCGGTGCGGGCAAACCTGGACCGGCTTTCATTAATGCTTCCGGTCATTGCGTTGGTTGGGTTTTTGATTTCCAAGCGGATTTTCTCACTTCGTTTGTATCGGGTCCCGTCGGATTATTCAGCGGTGGGCGTAACCGTTTTATCGGTGCAGGCCGCTGCCGCTTTTCATTATTGGCCGGTCAATTCACTTTCATTCAGCGTTTTATTGTTCCTTTGGTATTATGTTTTGATCAACAGTATAATATACCGTTCACAAGGGGTCCCTTTTCGGAAAGCGGCCAGGAGAATCGGAATTCCGGTCGCACTCCTTTTCGGTTTATTTTTGCTTGTTGAATTTTTAAATTGATGAAGGAAGAGTTGAGGAAGGATTTTAGAAAATGACATGGCAGTTATGTGTTGCGTGGGTTCTTGCCTATTTGCTTGGAGC
>CALAEB010000391.1 GCA_937890875.1 uncultured Anaerolineaceae bacterium
TAATTGTTTCATTTAATGGGAAACTGACAATTCGAAAAGGATTGGTGCTGCTTTCAACAAAATTTATTGTCTGAGTCGTGCTCGCTGCACAAGTTCCGGTTGAATAAATAAACGCGTTCGTTCCGGTTGGAGGATAGAAAGTGTCAGTACCCTGATTCTGAGCACAGGCTGTCGATGTCGCATCAATTGTTGCGGTTCCAGTCAGCAAATCACTTGATCCGCCAGTGCTGTTCAAATATTTGATTCGGATCGTATAATCTCCTATTATGACGGCTCTACTGGTGCCAGTTCCGGAAAAATTCGGAATGAATGTGACATGAACTACGTTAATTGATGCACTGGACGGGAAACTGTTACAGCTGAAAGAGTTGCTATAGCTGTCAGTTAATAACTGCTGGCACTGATATTCTGTGCCGTCAGAAGCTGCATATAGAGCTACCTCTGACACATTGTCAGTTGATCCAATATAGGGAGCTCCACTCGGATCAAGAATTTCCACTTGTATTCGGTCCCGAAATTGTTCAACACTCGTACCGCTGAAAGCGGTACCGGTTGAAAATTCGATCCCTTCATTTTCCAGATCCTTACATCCCTCGGTGGTTGTGAAGGTGTTCGCAGCGCCGGCCGGAAGTGTGCCGGCCAAAAATGCCGTCAGCAGCAGAAGCATCGTCAGCCAGCGTACCATTGTATTCTTCATCATAGCGTTCTCCTCATATCACCCCAACCTTTCCGCCGGGGGAATCCTTTTTTGCAAATTCATTTTTTTCTTTTTTTACAGTATATCGCAAATTTAATCCTACCATAAAGCCCCTGATCCGTAAAAATCAGGACGGCCCGCGCTACCGGTTTCCTCGGGATATATCTTGGCGAAACCCTCCCGGCTTCACGGCCCGTTCTGCCGCGTCCGGCTGCTGGTCTGATCAAGGCTTCGCCGCCGGCAGGCAGCATCTTTCTTGGACAAGTTCCGTTTTCTACTTAACGTCTGTCCTCTCTTTTTTGTTTCACCGGTTTTCCAATGAGGCGGCAGGGTTGTTTCCCAATAGGAAAAGCTGTTCTCGTTCACAAATGTGCTGTCCGGAACTCTGGCGGAACAGGCCTGATTCTCTGACGGTACAATATAGGATTCGGATGTCAAAAAGGCGGGTATGTTATCCGATGGATGATCATTCGAAACAAGGAAATTTGTTCCGAATAGACTGGTAAAACCGGACTTTTTTGTTCAAATTTCAGATGGCTGCCCGAAGATGCGATAGAGCGTCTCTCCGGCATAAGGGACAGATAATATGCCTTCGTCTTCACGATTTTTATAAGCTTCAGGTCTGATATTTTTGGGATTTTCGTATTTCAAATTGATTTTTTTGCAGTGCGCTTCGGGAATACCGGTTGCCAGCCGGACGGAAATACGTTTTGTTTCAATCCCGTTTTCATATGTCCCCGGCCCGGATACATTCACCGAATGGGATAAGACGCTCCACGGGATCATTTTATAGTTGTTCCATTGTTTCAGATAATAATCCCGGCAGTGGTATCCGATGGACTCCAGAATTTTGCCGTGCGTCTTTGAAATGCTGCGGATATGCGGAGCGTAAAGGATGAGTTCGCCGCCGTCCTGAACTACCTGTTCCAGCTTAAACATCCCTTTCCCGGCGGTCCAAATGTCCTCATAAATCGGCGGGATTTCCGCCAGCACCGTATGAAACGGTTTGTCTTTATAAACGATATGCACTTCGGCGGATAACGCCGCGGCCTTTTGCCAGGAATGGCATGGATCGCCCGCGAATAAACCATAGATCCCTTCTTTTTTTACCACAGCGCAGCAATAAATTCTGGGCAGCGGGATCCAGGTGGCAGCTGTTTCAATCAGCTCCCGGTTCGGCGTGCGGATGATGCCGATCGTTTTCCGGCAGGACTGGACGGCCGCGGTCCAGTGGGTAGCGTCAATCAGTGCCGGCGCGCCGATCCCGGGGAAGAAATATTTGCTGCCGCCGGAAAATCCGACCACTTCATGCGGAAATACGGGGCCGCAGACCATCAGGACGTCATAATTCAGGATAATTTTGTTGATTTCGACCGGGATGGATTGATCGATTGTCCCCAGCGAAATGTTTTTGAAAACGCCGGGATCGAATTCACCGATTTTCAAAAAAGCGGAAGGATCATCCCAGGTATGGTTGTAAAAATGGACATCCCGGTAATTTTTTTGATATTCGTCCACGGTCAGCCCCAACCGGGCACAGATTTCCTTTTCGCTCATCGGGCGATGGGTTCCCAGTGCAATGATCAGATCAAGCTGTTTCACGACCCCGTGCAAAAGCGAATAGATCGTTTTGAAAAAACGGTCCATCTGCATTGTGCGGGTCCCGTCCGGGATGACCAGAAGTATTTTTTTGCCTCTCAGCGGATAGGCTGAAAAAGCATCTGACAAAATCCGGTATATTTCATGATCCGTCAGCAGCTTTGTTTTGTCATTGCTGCCGTACCCAAAAACCGTTTCGTCCGTTTTCATCTTGTTCCGCTCCGGTTTTATCCCTTTACCGCGCCTGCGGTCATGCCGCGGATCACGTACCGCTGGGTCACGATCGCGAGGATTAAGATCGGCAGTGTGATGACCGTCGCTGCTGCCATCAGACCGCCCCAATCAATTGAGGCATAAGAAATGAAGTTATAAATCGCAACCGGCACCGTTCGGGTTTTGTTGGTTCCCAGCACGATCGAAAACATAAAATTGTTCCACGAAAAGGTAAAGGACAGGATCGACGCGGTGACGATGCCCGGGACCGAAAGCGGCAGGATGATCCGAATAAATGTCTTCAGCGAACTGGCCCCGTCGACGATTGCGGCTTCGATCAGTTCCTTGGGAATACTTTCAAAGAACGGGGTCATGATCCAGACAATAAACGGCAGCCCGACCAACATATGGGAGAGAATCAGCGAAGCGTAAGTATCGACCAGGTTCAACGCGCGGAACATGATATACAGCGGCAGCAGAAAAGTGATCCCGGGGATCATTCTGCTGACCAATATGATCATGGATATCTTCCGCTGATTATGCCGGGCGATGGAATAAGACGCGGGCAAGCCGATCAGCAGTCCGAACAGGGTGGACCCTCCGGCTACGATCAGACTGTTCATAATAAATTTCAGGAAATTCTGCTGTACAAAAACCTTTCCGTAATTATCCGTGGTGAGCCCTTTCAGCCAATTTACCGGCAGTTTTGAAAGTTCAATGGGTGTCTTGAATGAGCAGTAAATCATCCAGAAAAATGGCAGCAGGAATATCAGCAGAAGGATCAGCATGGCAAGGATGTAGAGTATCGTGGATAGGCTTTTCTTTATTTTCCGCATAGTTAACGATTTTTCCATTTACACCTCCAGTTTTTTCCTTGAATAAGTAACTAAAAGAACGCACCCCAAAACAATTGAAAAGAAAATTACCAGTAAGGAAGACGCGTAGCCGAATTTAAAATAGTAAAAAGCATTCTGATAGGTATAAATATTTAATGTTTCGGAGGCATATCCCGGTCCGCCCCCGGTCATGGCATAGATAATGTCAAATGTTTTAAAGCAATCGATAAAACGCAGCAATCCCGCGACACTGATGGTGGGTGCCAGCATCGGCAGAGTTATATGCCAGATCATTTGAAAGGTGTTGGCGCCATCCACCTTTGCGGATTCGAACGGGTCCGTGGGCAATGTCGCCAGCCCGGCAAGCGTGATGAGAATGATTAAGGGCGTCCATTCCCAGCTGTCCAGCAGGATTAATGACGGGATGACGCTGGTACTGCTGGACAGCCACTTTGATGTCGGCAGCCCGGCAGCTTTTAATAGATAATTCAGAACACCGGTGGTCGGTTCAAACATCAGCAGCCAGACCATCGCGACGGCGACCGGCGTGGCCATCATTGGCAGCAACAAGATTGAATTTACGATCCGCTTTCCCCGATATTGTTTCGCGTCAATCAATAATCCCGCGCCTACGCCTAAAATCATCTGGACAATAAGACATCCGAACGTGAAAACAAATGTTCGCCCGATCGCCGCAACAAAGCGCGGATCAGCAGTGAACATCTGGACATAATTGGTAAAACCGATGAAAGTTGTTGGCAGCTTTGAAGTTAATGTCCAGTTTGTAAAGGAGTTCCATACCGTATACAATATCGGAAATACCATCAATACGATGATAAATATTACCGCGGGAAGCGGGAATATCCATTTTTCATGTCTGTCTATCCAACGAGAAATCATCATGCCTTCCTTGTCACTCGTGCAGTCGTTGACCAAATTACTGTGCAATTCATCGGCGATCTCCGATTTTAACTGGCTGAAATTGGCTTTCCGGCGATTGTATTCGAAAATACAACTGCCAGAAAAGCCATCTTTATGGCTGCTGACTGCTTCCATCTCAG
>CALAEB010000392.1 GCA_937890875.1 uncultured Anaerolineaceae bacterium
ATAAAGTCGGAGTTTGACCGGGATACAAGGCTGGCGAATTCTGTTTTCTGTTCGATCCCGGAATATTTTCTCCACAATTTCAGGGAATTTGAAAAGATGCTTCTGATTTCGAATTCCTGTATCATTTCTTACCGCCTTGTATTTCCCATACTGATTCAAACGTGTCCTCCTCTCTGAGGGGAGTACTTATTGCTTATTTTTCTTGTAAATGATGATGCCGATGATGACCACGACGACTACGGCAACGATGATGATTGCGGGTTCCATTTTTTTTCTCCTTTCTGTTTCTCTTTTTTAGAAGTTTTTTTATGTGCGTGGCGTATTTACGCGGTTTCAGGCCAGAAGCGCATTGGCCTTTTTGCATACCTCATAAATTTCATCGTATTTCTGATCAATCAGCGGTGAGACCTGCTGTGTTTTTCTGCTGCGGATCCGTGTATAGTAAAAATATGGCACGATCCAGCCAATGAAGCCGGGAATTGCAAGGATCACCATCAACGGCACGTTCTCTCCATTGACGGCGAACACGGACCCGGCCATAAAAGCCGACCCGACGATGCCAATCAGATAGGCCGCAACGGAAGCGTTGACCCCTTTGGAAAACTCCAGCTTTTCGATTTCGGAAACATAGGAATCGAATTGACGCTGAAGCCTGTTCAGTTCCGTTTTATTGCTGATTTTACGGTCACGCTTGAACTTTAGGGTGACGGAACTAACGCTCTCCATCGGAAGGGCTGTACCCTCCAGCGTCCAGCCGAAATTGGTATAAGCATCGGCATATACCGGTTCCAGATCCTGTTTGACGGTGACATCTTTGTACTCATACCCGACAAACTCTTTTTCATTTTTTGTCAGTTCACTCATAAGTATTTCTCCTTGGTTTATTGTTTTTTTTAGCTCTTTTTTTTGATCCTGATGATGTTACTGATTCTATTTCCAGAATATTTCCGAATTACTTATAAAATATTTCCGAAATATTAAATTTTGAATCGTTTCCTGAGCCTGCCCGTCTTTGGTTGCAGAATACTCGTGCTTATAAGAGCGCCGCAGCGCTTTCGAAACGGAGAAGCTCGTTCGCCTTTGCGCATACTTCGTAAAGCGCATCATACTGACGTTCGATCAGCGGCGCAACTTTTTGGCTTTTGCTGCCTTTTACTGCGTTATGAATGAAATAAGAGAGGATCCATCCGGCAAATCCCGGAACGGCCAGCAGGATGGTGAACGGTATCATACCGGTCAGATAGCTGAAAGTTGAGGCGCCCAGGAATACCGTGCCGAGCAGTCCGATGGTATAAGCCGCGGCTGCCGCAGCAGACTGCTTGGAGTTTTCCAGATTGCTGATTTCTTTGATATGGGATTCAAACTGCAGCTGGTATCGGTTCAGTTCCGCTTTCCCGGGAATATTTCTGTCCCGCTTGAACTTCAATTCAACTTTGGTTTCCGATTCGTGATCATTCACTATTTTGGCGAACGGGCTGCCGGGAAAGATCGCAAGCGGCGCAAGCAGGATGCGGAGCGGTCCCCATACATGTTTTACAATGGCAGGCTCATTTTTCACCAGTTTCCAGCCGAAATTCCGATATCCATCCTTCCAGACGGATTCAAAATCCCGGTTAACGATTACTGTTTTATACTCGTATGCGACAAAATTATTTTCATGTTCTTGACTGCTGCTCATTTTGAAAACTCCTTTTCACTGATTTCAAATGCATTTTTTTTCATTTGATGGCATGATCTTATCGAAAGATTATTGGCAAGTTGCTTATAAAATGTTTGGAAAATATTAATTATGGAATTTTCTGAACCGGTTTCGCCGGGCTGGGATTCTTCCGGAAAGTAAAAAAAACCTGCCTCTGATTGTTTCAGAGGCAGGCCGTAATGATTATTTTAGATTTTGTTCTTGTGTGTTCTGCAAAAACAAAATCTAAATTTCCGTTTTGATTAACTTGACTTTTGATATCCGAATCAAATATCGAATTTCCGGAATGGTGCGTATTTATGGCTCGATATGTAAATTTACGGTGAAAGTTGAGCCTTTGCCCGGTTCGCTCTTCGCTGATATTGAGCCGCCGACCAACTCGATGACGCGCAGCGAAAGCGCAAGCCCAAGCCCATTACCTTCGCTGGAACGGGAGGTATCCCCCTGATAAAATTTATCGAAGATATGTTTCATGGTTTGCTCGTCCATGCCGCAGCCGGTGTCGGATATGGATACCGTCACGGAATCTTCTTCCGAGGTCTGTGTGAGCGTGATTTTTCCGCCGGGTTCCGTGAATTTCAGCGCGTTTGAAAGCAGATTGTGCCAAACGATCTCCAACATGCCTTCATCGGCGCGGATCATGGCCCGGTCATCCATGTCAGCTGAGAACTCGATATTCTTTTTTTCCCAGGCCTCTTCAAATACCAGCGCGCAGTCGGCAAGCTGCCGGCACAGATCGTAAGGTTCTGTAACCGGGACGATTTCCTGGTTCTCCAGTTTGTTGAGCTTGAGAATGTTGGTCACCAGCGCGGTCAGGTTTTCTGACGCGGTAATAACCGTGTCGGCATATTCATTTCTGAGTTGCGGGGAAAGATCTTCTTTTTTTAACGCCATTGTATAACTTTTAATAATTGAGAGCGGCGTCTTGATCTCATGCGATACGTTGGCGATAAAATCATTCTTCAGCGTTTCAATGCTGCCTAATTCCTCCACCATTTTGTTGAAATCCTCAAACATAACGTCCACATAATCCAGCTTGTCTGCACTGTGCGCGGGCTCCAGGTAGACCGAGAAATCCCCCTTGGCGACTTCTTTGGCGGCCTGGCTGAGTTTTCGCATCGGTTTGTCAAAAACAAGGATTTTTTGGCGGGTGGTAATCAGGGCAAAAATGGCAGTGACGATCGCCCAATATCCGAGCATTCCCCAGATGAACTCCGCCGGGACTTTCTCAAATTCTATGTATTCTGCCAGAATCAATGATTGTCCGGCTGCCAGCACCAGCAATACAAAGTAAGTAAACGCATAGCTTACCCACGAAAGATGTTTTGACTTGACGCGGCTGTCATTTTCGATTTGCTTTTTCTCGCTTTTAAAATTCAGTTTCATTCCAAAACCGCCTTATATCCCAAACCATGCACGGTAACGATCCTGAAATCCTCACAACCCGAGAATTTTTCCCGCAGTTTTGTAATATAGACATCCACTGCACGCAGGCTGGTCTCACTGCCGATGCCCCAGAACTCATCCATAAGCTGTGCGCGGGAAAAGGTGCGTTTGGGATAGGAAAGCAGTTTATAAAGGATATTGAATTCACGAACGGTGACCGGGATTTCTTCTCCGTTCACCGTTACGGTCATCGCGTTGGCGTCCATCACCAGGCCTCCCACGGTCAGACGTTTTTCATTGGCGATATTTGCCCGCCGGAGCAGTGCGGCCACGCGCAGCACCAGCTCATCCACGTCGATGGGTTTTACCATGTAATCATCAATCCCGGCGCGGAACCCCCGCTGTTTGGATGAAATGTCATCCCGGGCTGTCACGAATAAAATGGGGATTGTCTTGTTGATCTCCCGCACCGTTTCGGCAAATTCGAAACCATCAATCCCCGGCATCATGATATCGGAGATGATCAGATCATACAGGTCGTTATACATTAAATCATACGCTTCCCGCGGGTTGAAACATCCCTTGGCGGCGTATCCGTTATCATTCAGATAAGTGCAAATGATTTGATTGAGCTTTTTATCATCTTCAACTACGAGGATGTGAATCATTGTTTCCTCCATTTGGTCTTTCAAAACTGTCACCATATTGCCATTGTTGCTTAATCGTAAAACGAAGTTATTAAAAAAATGTTAAACCGGCAGCCTGAATTACGGAAAGGAGCATAAACTTTCAGTTTTATTGTCGGATCCCATTTCGGATTGCTGATGGAAAGGTAACAAATTTTCTCTTCTTATCCGAAAGGCCATCTGAATTTCGAATTGCTGGAAGGGTAATAGGATCATTGATTTTCGATGTTTATAAATGTATAATTAGTATAAAAAGTTATACTAATAACGCAGTATTTGATTTGAAGAAAAGGTGGCAGATGGCTGGCAATCGCAAAACAGAAGAACAAGCGACCGGAAAATACATGAGTTCGGTTAAAGTGGGGCCGAAAGGACAAATCGTCATCCCGATTGAGGCGCGGAAAATGTTCAACATCCATCCGGGTGATACTTTGCTGCTCCTCGCAGATGTGAACCGCGGGATTGCAGTGCAGCGGCTTGATTATTTTGACAAAATCGCGGATGAGATATTTCTGCGCGCTGATGCGGATTCCGCACCGTCCAAAAAGAAAGAAGACGGTTTACGTTTCGCAAGGGCGATAAAGGATGCGCAGATGCCTGACAGAGAAGCCGGGGAATGAAAAAAATCATGAAAATACTGCTTCTGATTTTGGGAGGACTGCTGCTTGTACTGCTTATCGCCGCGGCTGTGTATATATATCACAACCTGAATTATGACCAAGGTGTGATGAAAAAATTGGAAAAAGCCGGCTTTATTGAAAAACAGGCCGAACTGCCGGACGGCACGATCCTGAACTACGGCGAAGGGCCTGATAACGGGCCGCCGCTTTTCCTGATCCATGGACAAATGGTCTCATGGGTGGATTATGCGAAAGTGCTGCCGGCGCTGTCCGGGTATTTCCACATTTTTGC
>CALAEB010000393.1 GCA_937890875.1 uncultured Anaerolineaceae bacterium
GGTTGAGCACACGTCTCTCAACCAGATCCGTGAAGCGATCCTTTCTGAACTGGATGCGCTTGGTCTGGGCGATCAAATCACGGTCGACTATAAAAACGCACAAGGTGACGCCACCAACCTCAACACCATTATCACCCAGTTCGTGGGCGATGAAGTCGATTACATCGTCCCCATCGCGACCGGTCCCGCACAGGTCGCCGCTGCCGCCACAAAAACCATTCCGATCGTATTCGCAGCAGTCAGTGATCCGGTGAAAGCCGGACTGGTCACCGCATTGGATGTTACGGACAAAAACATTACCGGCGTCATTGACGCCATCCCGGTCGAAGATATTTTTAAACTGGCCGCGGAATTGACTCCGGACGCCCAAACATTCGGCTTCGTCTATAACACCGGCGAAATCAACTCTGTATCCAATATTGAACGCGCAAAAGCGTACTGTGACGCAAACGGGCTGAAATATGTCGAAGCGACAATCACCAACAGCGGCGAACTGCTCCAGGCCGCGCAATCGCTGGCCGGGCGGGTGGACGCAGTCTTCACACCAATCGACAACACTGTTGCCTCTGCCATGTCCACGCTGGCCGCAGAAGCGATCAAAGCCAAATTGCCTGTTTATACTGGCGCCGATTCCATGGTCATGGATGGCGGTTTCGCTACGGTCGGAATCGATTATGACATCCTCGGCAAACAGGTCGCAGCCATGCTGAAACGGCTGATCGACGAGGAAACCATTCAGGAAAATCCGGTCGAAGTCGTCAATGAATATGCAAAAATCGTCAACACGACTACCGCGAAAGCGATCGGTGTCGAACTTTCGGAAGAAACACTGAATGATTTCATCATCATCGAATAAGTGAGAAAACCTGTTTTTCTCGGAGGAATTTATCATGAAAAAGTCATTACTCTTGCTGCTGTTTGTTCTCTCGCTTGTCGCGACGTCGGCCGGCTTCGCCCCGAAACCGGAAGAAAAAATCAAAATCGGCTTGGTTCAGCCGATGGAACATACCTCCCTCAACCAGATCCGTGAAGCGATCCTTGCCGAACTGGATGCGCTCGGACTGAGCGATCAGATCACAGTCGATTATAAGAACGCGCAGGGTGACGCCGCGAACATTAACACGATCATCACCCAGTTCGTGGGTGATGAAGTTGATTACATCGTCCCCATCGCGACCGGTCCCGCGCAAGTTGCCGCTGCCGCCACAAAAACCATTCCGATCGTGTTTGCCGCCGTCAGCTATCCAGTGGAGGCCGGGCTGGTCACTTCGCTGGATGTTGCGGACAAAAATATTACCGGTGTGTCCAACGCGATCGCAATCGAGAATATTTTCGAACTGGCATTGGAATTGACCCCGGATGTCAAAACATTCGGCTTTGTCTATAACACCGGCGAAGTCAACTCCGTGTCAAGCGTCGAACGGGCAAAAGCTTATTGCAACGCAAACGGCTTGAAATATGTCGAAGCGACGATCACCAACAGCGGCGAACTGCTCCAGGCCGCGCAAT
>CALAEB010000394.1 GCA_937890875.1 uncultured Anaerolineaceae bacterium
GGCCGGCGACTTCCTCGCCGATGGAAGGACCGACACTGCTGATGCTGAACTGAAGCGAGGCTGCCTCTTCTCCGTATTTGTCAGCAATAAAAGTGACGTATTGCTGGATTTGCTCGTCAGTAAGGTACGGCGTGCGGATGATTACGTTTTGTTCGCCGGAAGTTACAACAGTCGCTTCCAGTCCGAAATCCTGCGTAACCGTGGCCAATTCTTCACGTTCAGGACGGTTGCCCTCGGAAAATTGCAGTTCGATCATGGTACCGCCGGTGAAATCAATTCCCATGGGCATGCCTTTGATGAGCAGCAGGATCATGCCGGGGATGATCAGAAGCAAAGAGAATGCGAAGTACCAATAGCGTTTTGATAAAATATTCAGTTTCATTGTGTTCTCCTCTTTACACACCGAACCATTTGCCAGGATTTTCCGGCTTTACGACTTTGGTGAAATAGTGAAGCAGCGTTCGGGTGACGAAGAAAGCCGTAAACAGGCTGATGAGAACCCCGAGCAGGAGCGAGACGGCGAATCCTTTGACAATGGTTGCGCCGAATGACGACCCGAAATAAAAGAGAATGACCGCGGTGATGATGGTGGCGATGTTGGAATCGCGGATGGATGACCAGGCCCGTTCCCAGCAAAGCGTCACAGCCTGTCCGACGGTTTTTCCGTTCCGCAGTTCTTCTTTCAGCCGTTCAAACATCAGGATGTTCGCGTCAAAGGCGCCACCGGTTGTCAGCAGGAAGCCCGCGATGCCGGACAGAGAAAGGGTGATCGGGATCAACTTATAGAGCGCTAATGAGACAGCTCCATAGAAGAGAATGGCCAGGACCGCGACCAGACCGGGGAGCCGGTAATAAATCAGCATGAATAAAGCGGCCAGCGAAAGGCCGATGATACCGGCGACCAGACTCTTTTGCAGGCTGTCTTCCCCTAATGTCGCGCCGATCATTTTGTATTCCACAATTTTGAGCGGGACCGGCAGCGCTCCATATTTCAGCTGCACTGATAGCGCGTTCGCCGAGTCGATGGTGAAATTTCCGCTGATGACACCCTGCCCGTCCGTGATCGCATCGTTGATCCGCGGGCTGGAGATAACTTTCCCATCCAGGACGATGGTCAAATACCTCCCGATATTGGCAGCGGTAAAATCGGAAAAAATCTTCGCGCCCTCGCTTTTCAGTTCGAAAGCGACGACAGGCGAGTTGTTATACATTTGAACGTTTACGTTCTGCAGTTCCGCACCGGTCAAAACGGTGTGATAAACTTTTTCTTCCGCGGCAGGTTCGGATGGATTGGCCGGGTCTTCAATGGAGGCGACGTCTGACAGCGAGTCGGTGGCAGACGGCAGATCCGATCCGTCAGATTCGGCATCGGCTGCGCCGGTGCTTCCCGCGGCGGCGTAATCTGTCTTGATGGCGGTCCCTTCGATGAGATACTCATCTCCGGTATCGACAAATTCCAGCAGGGTAAGCCAGCCCGCCTTGTTGCCCATGATTTCGATAATCATCACC
>CALAEB010000395.1 GCA_937890875.1 uncultured Anaerolineaceae bacterium
TGATATAAAGCGGGCGGGGGGCATCTTTTGATGGGGTTCCAGTACCGCTTTCACCCCGGCCTGCGGAAGGCTCGCGAGTTGATCGCTTCCGGGCTGATCGGCCGTCCGCTTTCTTTCCGTGCTTTATGGGGGGAATACCTTCCGGACTGGCATCCGTATGAAGATTACCGCCGGAGTTACAGCGCCCGGCCGGATCTGGGCGGCGGCGTGGCGCTGACGCTCTGTCATCCGTTGGATTACCTGCGCTGGCTTTTCGGCGAATTCGCGGCCATCTGGGGCTTCAGCGGGAAAATCAGCGATTTGGAAATCGAAGTGGATGACGTGGCGGAGATCGGCCTGCAGTTTGTGAACGGGATGATCGGGACCGTTCATCTGGATTATTACCGCCGCCCCGGCGGCAATGATATGGAAGTGACCGGAACGGACGGTGTGCTTACCTGGGAGAACACGTCCGGCGTGGTCACTGTCCGCAAAAGCTCCGAGCCAGAGGTGCAGGAATTCGTGCCGCCGGCCGGTTTTGAACGCAATTGGCTGTTCCTGGCCGAAACGCGTCATTTCATCGACGTTACCAGCGGATTGGCCGAGCCGTCCTGTACGCTGGCGGACGGTGTTATTGCCGAACAGATGGTGGCTGCGCTGCGCCGTTCCTGGGCCGAAAAGCGTATTTTGTCATTCGATGAGGTGAGCTCCATTGGCTGACTTCCTGCGGCGCCGGTATTTCCTGCTGTTTTTGCTCTGGTTTCTGCTGCTGGCAGTCGTTTTCACCTGGCCGCTGGTTCTGCACAGTGTGCATGAGGTGGCCGGAGAAATCGGGGACAATATCTACTTTGTCTGGATGGTCGGCTGGCTGCAAAAGGCGCTTTTTGAGCTGAAAACCAACCCGCTGGATGTTTCCTTTCTGAATTATCCGGAGGGCTGGAACATGGCGCGGACCGAAATGGCCCCCGCGCAGCTTTTGCTGGCATTGCCTTTCTCGCTGATCGGCGGTGAAACCTTCGGCTATAACATGGCGCTGCTGCTGAGCTTTGTCCTTTCCGGATTGATCACGGCCTGCTGGGTGCGTCACCTGACCGGATCCAACCTGGCCGGATTGGTCAGCGGGACAATTTTCGCCTGCCTGCCGTACCGTCAGGCGCATCTGCTGATCGGACATCTGAATTTGTCCGGCACGCAGTGGATCCCGCTTTTTTTCTGGGGCTGGTTCGACCTGCTGCAACCCGGGAAACAGCGGGTCCGCGGAAAAGCTGGCGGCGCTCGGATTGGGGTTAACCGCGCTGACTTCGCAATACTATGTTTTTATGCTGGTGCTGATCGCGGCGGTTCAGGCGGTTTTCGTTTTCCTTTTTCATGAGAGGTCATGGCTCCGGCAGCGGGAGACCTGGCAGTCTTTCGGCCTGTTCCTGCTGATCGCGCTGCCGCTGCTGGCTTTGGCGGAATTGCCGTTTCTGTCTTTAGCCGGATCCGGCGGGATGCCGGACCGGGATTGGGGCAGCGCCCGCATGTATTCGGCCGGACTGACTGATTTTCTGCTGCCGGGCACCATGCATTTTGCGCTTGGCGACTGGGTGGGCACGCATTTTAATCGGGAAATCTGGAATGAGGCGACGCTGTATGTCGGGATTGTTTCGCTGGGGCTGATGATTTACGGCCTGCTGAAAAAAGAGCGAAGGGAAAGCTGGATCTGGCAAATTATTCTCAGCGGGGCGCTCACGGGGCTGATCCTGGCCATGGGCACGGATCTGCATTGGAACGCCGCGCCGGTGGAACTGCCTGTGCCGGGATTTTTGCAGGAGCGGGTCGGGCGGGAAACGGTGCCGTTTGTTCTGCCCGGATTGCTGATGTTCAAATTTTTCCCGTTTTATGGGAAGCTGCGCGCCATGATGCGGTTCGGGCTGTTTCCACTGATACTCGTCGCTTGTGGAGCCGGTTTCGGTTTCAAAGCGCTGGTGAACCGGATTGGGCATTCCCGGCGCGGATGGGTTGCGCTGGCCTGTGTCGGGTTGGTGCTGCTGGATTTTCTGCCGGAACCAATCAGCCGTTTTTCGGAAGTCAAACCCCGCCCGGTGGATCTCTGGCTGGCGGAACAGAAAGATGACGGGGCGGTCATGCGGATCCCTTTTTCTTTGAACGATGACCAGGCCGGGACATACTATACGCTGTATAATGAAAAGCCTTTCATCGGCGGTTTTTTCAACGCGTTCCCGCCGCCGCAATACAGCCGGATCAGCGGCGTGATGGCCACTTTCCCTTCGCAGGAATCGCTGGCGCAAGCCGAATCGCTGGGTGTGGAATACTATCTGGTGGAAACAGACGCCGTGCGGCAGATACTTGAAAGCGGAACGGAGGGATTGCCCTGGGGCAGTGTGGACGAACTGCTGGCCGCTTGTGAAGCTGGCGGATTGGTCCGGGTCGGGACGTTTGAGGATGTGATCGTGTACCGGCTGCCGGAAGAGGATTGTGACTGCGAATGGTTAAAAGATTCCCTGAGAAAATAGCAGCGTTGGCCGCCGCCGCGGTTGCTGCCTGGCTGCTGGTCGTCAGCACCCGGCTGGGTCCGGGTGTGGGCGGGGATGCGACGATTTATATCACTTCCACCCGCAATCTGCTGGCCGGAAACGGGCTCGGCCTGGTCAATCCGGCCGGTGAATTCCGGCTGATTCCCTATTTTCCGCCGTTTTATCCATTGATGCTGGCTTTTTTCGGCTTGACCGGGATCGATGTTTCCGAGATCGCAGCGTTTCTGAACCCCCTTTTCTTTGCGCTGACGGTTGCCGTTATCAGTCTGTGGATTACGGAGATCAGCCATTTCCCGCTCGCCGGGTTTCTCACCGGTCTGTTGGCCGCCGCTTCGCCGGTGCTGATTCCAGCCTATTCCTGGGCGATGTCCGAGCCATTGTGCATCCTGTGCGGGACGATCGGACTGATTCTGCTGGAACGTTTCCTGGCAAAGGGACGGCCGGCTTTGCTTTGGGGCAGCGCGCTCTGCTGCGGACTGGCTTTCCTGACCCGCTACAGCGCGGCGGCTTATCTTGGCACTGGTGCGGTCATGCTTTTCTTTTTCCGGCGGGAGACGGTAAAGAACCGGCTGCGGGATACGTTTCGTTTCCTGCTGGCCGCCGCTTTTCCGATGGCGCTGTGGGTGGTTTATGACGTTGTGAAAACAGCTGCGCTGGCATCCCGCAGTATTCAGCACGGATGGGACCTGCCGGCGGAATTGACCCGTTTCGCAGGGCAGCTGAATACGATTCTGCTGCAGTGGGCGGTCCCGGATTCCTGGATCGACCAGCCGTTTTATCCGGCTATTTTCAACCGACTGCTGGTTTTTATGATGGTCGTATTGGTCCTGGGCAGTCTGGCTGCCGCCTGCGTCCGCTATTTCCGCCGGAAAAATCCGCAGCGGGACAGTTTGTTCGCCCGGCTGGACGCCATGACGCTGATCCTGTGCGGGTTTATGCTCTGTTATACGCTGGTGATTTTGTTTGTTTCCGTCACGACCTATCCGCCCATCACCATCGGCGCGCGCATGTTTACGCCAGCCCATATTTCTTTTTTATGGCTGTTGGGGATTTTGTTCCTGCGAGTCTGGCTGGGTGCGGAGAATCGGCGCGGCCTGAAAGCGATATCACTTGCCGTCATGATCGGTTTTGCCGGGTTTTACGGGCTGCGGTCCGTCCGCATTGCCCGCCAGAACGCCATTGACGGATTGGGCTATCATTCCCGCCGCTGGCAGGAATCTGAAATTGTGGCATATCTGCGGGAACAGACCGCGCCGGACCAGCTGCTGGTCACCAATGAGGAGACGGCTTTGCTGTTCCTGCTGGACCGGGCTTCCTGGCCGATGCATGAAGTCTATGTCAGTGAACCGGATCCGGTGTTTTATGCATATGAGAGCGGAGCGCTCGCCGCGGATGATACCGGCCGGACCGCTTTCCAAAACGGGGAAGCGCTGCTGGTGGTGTTCGATACGTTTGAGGATCAGATGCGGGATATTTATGGTGAGGACACGCAGCGGCGGATCGACGCGCTGTTTAAAAATCTGAAGATTGTGATCGACGGTGATGACGGCACAATTTATTCATTAGAGTAGGAATCCGAAATGTTGTTCTGGGGAATTCTTGGTTTAGTGCAGGCAACACTGCTGCCTGGTTTGATCATTCTGAAGCTGTTCAGAATCCGCGGCGGATTGATTGAACGGGGAATCTATCTCTTTGTTCTCAGTCTGCTCAGCAATTATCTGACCGTGTTCCTGTTAACCGCGCTGGGGATCTATACTCGTCCGATTTTGGTGGTTTTGATTTTTCTGGAGGCGCTGGCGCTGTTGGTGCTTTATCGGGATGAGCTCCATTTCCCGTTTTCTGAAGCGGCAAAAAAAATCGGCGCGGCCTTGCAGGATGGATCGAAACCGTTTCTGTCCATGATTCCGTCCGGAAATGATGCGGGAGAGACGCTGCGTTTTATCCTGTGGTTTGTTTTCGGCTGCGGAGCCGTCTCCGCGATTTTGTGGGGATTGCATGTCTGGCGCTTGAACTTCGGCACGGTTTTCAGCGGGCTGGATACGCTTTTCTCCTGGAATTCTTACGCGGAAATCTGGGCGCAGAACCGGATTCCGCAGATTCATGGCGCATATCCGCAGCTGGTGGCGGTGAACTGGTCGCTGAGCTATGTTCTGCAGGGAAAAGGCTTCGTTCAGCTTTTCAACACGCTGCTTCCGCCGGTTTTCTTTCTTTTGATTTTTGTGATGCTGTTCGATCTTGGTTTTCAAAAAATGGAAACCGGTTTTTTCATCGCCGCGGTCATCGCCCGTTATATGATGAAAAAACTGATGGGCGATCAGATTTTCAACGGCTATATGGACGTGCCTGCCGCTTTCATGAGCCTTTTGGTGGTTTATACACTGTTGAAGGGCGCGGACAAAGACGCCGCCGGCCGGAGCCAGTCTGCCCTGCTGGCGCTGCTGTTTGCGTCCGGCGCGGCGGTGACCAAACAGGTCGGTTTTCTGATCCTGGTTTTGACTCCTTTTTTGATTTATTCTTGGCTGCCGGATGCCTGGGCCGCGACCAGCCGGAAATCAAAAGCCTGGGCGATTCTGGGCTCCGTTCTGATCGTTGTTCCCTGGTATCTGCTGTGCTGGTTTTTCAGCCTGTCCGCCGGAACGCCGGGAGAAGAATTTGTGGCGGCGGGGGTCCTCCGCTTCAACGAACTTTATGAATGGTCGCATAAATTGTTCCTGGCCCGTCAGGAACTGGGGAAATATGCCGTTGTATTCCTTGTCAGCCTGGCCGGGCTGCCGCTGATTCCGAAACGATACCGGCTGCCGTTTTTCCTCTGCTCCTGGCCGCTTGTTCTGATCTGGGCTGCTTTCTTCACCTATGACGCGCGGAATCTTGCCTGCGCGCTGCCGTTCATTGCGGCCTCGGCCGGTTTTGTGATTGACCGCGTCTTCATTTTTTTCGAGGATTTGCTGAGGCGGCTGCATGTCGGAAAGGTGAATATCTGGATCCCGTTTGTGCTGCTTGCAGCCGGGATTTTGGCAATTTTAGGGTTGTTCATCCCGGAGGACAGGCTGGTTGAGACGCAGCGGATCCGCCAGCGGGAACTTTTCGGTAAAGGTTTGAATGAGGAATTGCTGTACGGACGGCTCGGCGAAGAACAGCATGCCCAGGAGATTCTGACCGATTATCCGGCCTATTTCCTGAGCGGTTATGAAGATTGCTGTGAGATGGTTGATTTTTCAGACAGTCAGGTTTTTGCGGAAAAACTGGCTCAGGGGACGGTCCGCTATCTGCTAAGCCCGCAGCAGCTGCAGAATAAATCGGAAGATTCCGCCCGGGTGCTGGAAGAATGCCTGCGGACGGGCCGCTGCAGCCTGTACGGATGCAGCAGCGGGTACTATGAACCTTATTGTCTGTATTCCGTTGCGGATATCTTCTGAAACCGCGTTTTGTCTGGCCTGCCTGCCGATCTGATTTGCCTTTCTGTCTTGGAACCGGAATGCGCAATTTGGTCCGGAAGTCAAAAGGATTGAGCGTCCGCAAAAAACAGAATCACTGTTTCCGCTTTCGATCAATTCAACGTCTGACGCCAGGACCTTTTTCGAATCGCTGCTCGGATAATTCAGGATGAATTAAAAATATCATAACAATAGAGATTTTTCCGGAAAAAATTGAAACTTTGGAATAGAATATATTTTGTGTTGGTTGATCGATATTTTTTTTCGATTCCGGCCAGAAAAACGATTCGCAAAGAGAATCGTCCGCTATTATCCTGTGTTTGTTGCCAGCAATTTGGAAAAAACAGAAATACTTTTACTGTTGGATTTACTGTCTAAAAAAGTAATTTCAACAGCAAAATTTCTGAAAAACAGGGCTGGAACTTGAATAGTTGGTTCGTGTTTGTGATATTTTTTATTCTGTGAAAATGTGTCAATTCAAATTGTGGAAAAGGCATGCCGTATCTGTAAAGCGGTACAAACTTTCCGCTTTATCTAAAAAGATCTGCATATTTCAGATGAAAAATGAAAATGTCATTATCTGTTTGTGTCGGTTAAACTGGAAATCCGGATTGTTGTATTGGAAAGGAACCTTGTGCTGAAGCGGTTTTGGACTTATTTCAAAAAGGACCGGATCTATCTGATCGGGAGTTTCGTCTGCGTTACTTTGGAATCCATGTTTGAGATGGTGATTCCGCTGATCATGGCGGATATTATTGATGTGGGCGTAGCCGCGGGGGATAAGAATTATATTCTGCAGAAGAGTTTTGCCATGGTTGGCTGCGCGCTGGTTTCATTGCTTCTGGGTTCCCTCTATGCACATTTTGCGGCTCGCGCGGGACAGGGGTTCGGCGCGGAATTGCGGAAGACTTTATACCGGAAGATTCAAGGATTTTCATTCGCCAGTATGGACCATTTCAGCCCATCGTCGTTGATCACCCGCCTGACCGGCGATATCACCGTTCTGATCAATGCTGTCTGCAACGGCATCCGCCCCATGGTGCGCGGACCGGTCATGATGATTCTGGGGCTGTTTATGACGATCACGATGAGTCCGCAGCTGGCGCTGGTATTCGTGATCGCAACACCGGTTCTGGCGCTGTGTCTGTTCCTGATTCTCAGGAAACTGGGGCCGGTTTATGGAAAGATGCAAAAAGCATTGGATCAGGTGAATTCCGTTGTCCAGGAGAATCTGACTGCCATCCGCACCGTGAAATCTTATGTCCGGGGCGGCAGTGAGATCCGCAAGTTCGGCCAGGCCAATGAGAATTTCAGGCAGTCCTCAGAACAGGCATTCCATTATGCGGCGCTGAACCTGCCCTGTTTTCAGTTTGTGATGTACGGCACAATTCTCTGCATCCTGTGGTTCGGCGGCAATTTTATCCGCCAGGGGACCATGCGGATCGGGGAACTGACCGGGTTCTTAAGTTATGTGATGCAGATCCTGAACTCGTTGATGATGATTTCGAACGTATTTCTGATGCTGAGCCGATCCATGACCTCTGCCGGCCGGATTTTTGAGGTACTGGATATGCCGGTGGACATGGTGGATGGCACCGGCAGCCGCATGGTGGAACATGGAAGTATTGTGTTCGAACATGTGTACTTTAAATACCGTCCGACAGCCAAAGAATTTGTGCTTTCGGATATCTCCCTTCAAATCCGCGCCGGATGGACCGTCGGAATCATCGGCGGGACCGGTTCCGCAAAATCTTCGCTGGTGCAGTTGATTCCCCGGCTGTATGATGTTACCGCCGGCAGTCTGAAAATCGACGGCGTGGACGTGAAAGAATATCCGGTCGGTCAGCTGCGTGAATCGGTCGGCATGGTGCTCCAGAAAAATACGCTTTTCTCCGGCACGATCCGGGAAAATCTGCGCTGGGGAAACCCGAACGCGACCGAAGCGGAGCTGGACTGGGCTTGCCGGATTGCCTGTGTGGATGAATTTCTGTCCCGAATGCCGGAAGGATATGAGACCCAGCTCGGGCAGGGAGGCGTGAATGTGTCCGGCGGCCAGAAACAGCGGCTCTGCATTGCCCGCGCGCTGCTGAAACGTCCGCGCATCCTGATCTTCGATGACTCCAGCAGCGCGGTCGACATGGCCACGGAAGCGAAAATTTTTTCCCGCCTGTCGGAAACGCTGAACGATACGACAAAGATTATTATTACCCAGCGGGTCCGCGCGATTGAGGATGCCGATTGCATTGTTGTGCTGGATAACGGGAAAATCAGCGCCGCCGGTACCCATGATCAGCTGCTGGAAAGTAACCCGATCTATCAGGATATTTACGGACTTCAGAAGAAAGGAGCAACAGCGTAATGGCCCGAACGATGCTGCATGAAAGACCGAAAAACATCCGGAAAACGCTGATTTTGTTACTGCAGTATTTGAAAAAACATACCGCTTCCCTGCTGCTGGTCGCGGTGCTGGTGACCATCAGCGCGGGTGCAAACGTCTACGGAACCTATCTGCTGAAACCGGTGATTAATGACTATATTCTTCCCGGCGATATTCCCGGATTAATGAAAATGCTCCTTTTTATGGGAGGAATTTACCTGACCGGTGTGGCGGCCTCTTTCGGATATACCCAGTTGATGGTAAAAACCGCTCAGAAGGTTGTGCAGGAGATGCGGGATGATTTGTTCCGCCAGATGCAAAAACTGCCGCTGCGCTTTTTTGACACTACGACCCATGGTGAACTGATGAGCCGGTTCACCAACGATATCGACACTATCTCTGAAGCGCTGAACAACAGTTTTGCCGTTCTGATCCAAAGCTTTATCATGATCGTCGCGACTTTCACGGTATTGATCCTGCTGAATTTTAAATTATCGATCATCGTACTGGTCTCTTTTTTGGGGATGTTCCTTTTCCTGCGCTACAGCGGGAAAAAGAGCCACCAGTTTTTCTCCCGGCAGCAGAAATGCATGGGAGAACTGAACGGATATATTGAGGAGATGGTCGCGGGACAGAAAGTGGTGAAGGTCTTCAACCATGAGGATGTGGATTTTGAGGAATTTTCAAAACGCAGCGAAAAGCTGCAGAACGCGGCCACCGGCGCGATGACTTATTCCGGGCTGCTGATTCCCGTTGTGGTCAGCATTTCATATCTCAATTACGCAATTTCGGCCTGTATCGGCGCGTTTTTTGCGATTGCCGGCTGGATCGATCTTGGCAGTCTGGCCTCTTATCTGGTCTATGTGCGGCAGACCGCCTTGCCGATCAACCAGTTCTCTCAGCAGGTTAACTTTATTCTGGCTGCGCTTTCCGGTGCGGAGCGCTTTTTTGAAATTATGTCCGAACCGGCCGAAACGGATGACGGCACAGTCACGTTGGCAAATGTCCGGCGGGATGCCGAAGGAAACCTGCAAAAATCCGAAATGAGGACGGGGGAATGGGCCTGGTGCCGTCCGGTCGGAGACGGTTCGGAGGTGTTGATTCCGCTGCGCGGCGACGTGCGTTTCCAGGATGTTAAATTCGGTTATCATCCCCGCAACGAGACGCTCAAAGGGATCAGCCTGTATGCGAAACCCGGACAAAAAATCGCGCTGGTGGGCGCCACCGGAGCGGGAAAGACAACCATTGCGAATCTGATCAACCGGTTCTATGACGTGGATTCCGGATGTGTCACTTATGACGGCATCGATGTGCGTGAGATCCGGAAAGACGACCTGCGCCGCTCGCTGGCTGTCGTTTTGCAGGACACGCATCTGTTCACAGGCACCATTGCGGATAATATCCGATTCGGGAATCCGGAGGCGACGATGGAAGAGATTCAGGCCGCGGCAAAGCTGGCGAACGCGGATTTCTTCATCCGCAGGCTGCCGGAGGGCTATGATACAATGTTATCGGGCGATGGAATGAATCTGAGCCAGGGTCAGCGGCAATTACTTGCAATCGCGCGGGCGGCGGTTTCCAATCCGCCGGTTCTGATTTTGGATGAGGCGACCAGTTCGGTGGATTCTCATACCGAGAAGCTGATTGAAAAGGGCATGGATCATCTGATGGAAAACCGCACCGTTTTTGTGATTGCGCACCGGCTCTCGACCGTTCGCAACGCGAAGGCGATCATCGTGCTGGAAAATGGTGAAATTCTGGAGCGCGGCAGCCATGAAGATCTGATTGCCGAAAAAGGCCGTTATTATCAGTTCTATACCGGGCAGTTTGAACTGGCATAAATTTTTCTTCTGCGGCAATGATTCGGGCTATAGG
>CALAEB010000396.1 GCA_937890875.1 uncultured Anaerolineaceae bacterium
CTCCGGCAAATTTCCACTGCCCGACCCGTTTTGAGAATACGCCGGGCCGAAATGATGGAATGCGAGGATGGCAAAAACGATGAGCAGAAACGGCAAAATGAACTGAATTCTTCTTTGTCTCATGAAAATCCCCTTTGCAGCGTGATGTTATCCATTATAAAGGGTCTGTTTCCTTTTTTGTCCGAAAGGAATCCGCAAATTCGGCTGGGGCGTCAAAAAGGTAATATCTTCCCCAAGGAGTTATTGATTGTTTTATTTTTCAACGATTTGACTTTTGACACGATAGATAATCATATTTTGAATTCCTGTTTTTTGAATTGCCGGATTGATTTCCTGTTCATGGCTGAATATAATGAAACAAAAACGGAGAACTTATATGCCCGCAGATTTGCTGGTTTTATCGAATCTTGAACAAATCCGGACGCCATTTTTCACAGAATTCTTTCTGACGCTGACCAAACTGGGAGAAGAGACAGTGCTGCTTCCGGTTCTTTGTCTGCTGTACTGGTGTCTGGATAAGCGGTTGGCTTTATTTGTGTCGTTAAATTTTTTCAGCGGTGCACTGATCAACCAAATTCTGAAAATCACTTTCTGCATCAGCCGGCCCTGGGTGCGCGAGCCGGGCCTGAACCCGGTGCCGGAAGCGATTGAAGAGGCTTCCGGCTTTTCTTTCCCCAGCGGGCATACAGCGAACGCGGTTTCGGTTTTTGGTTCGCTGCTGGTGTGGTTTCGGAAACGAAAGTGGATCGCGCTGCCCATGATCGTTCTGACGCTGCTGATCGGTTTTTCCCGCATGTATTTAGGCGTGCATACCTTGCAGGATGTGGCGGTTTCGCTGGCGGTCGGTTTCCTCTGGTTACTGGTGAGCGTCCGTTTATTTTCCTATATTGAGAAAAATCCTGAAAAAGATCTCCATTTTTTGCTGTTCGTTCTGCTGGTTGTCCTGCTTTCCGGCGCATATCTGTTTCTGAAATCTTATCCGGAAGGGACCGATGCTGCGTTGAAGGCGGACGGGATGAAAACATTAGGCGCGATTACGGGGGCTGCGCTTGGGGTTTTCTGGGACCGGCGGAAAATCCGTTTTGATGTGAAGGCGGGGATCGGGGCAAATTTGTTGAAATTGATTGCCGGATTGGCTGTGGTTTTGGTTCTCAAATCAATTTTAAAACCGTGGCTTAATGCCATATTCGGGGAGCTTTTCGGCAGCTATCTGCGCTATATGCTGCTCCTGCTCTGGATTTTCGGATTTTATCCCTTCCTTTTTGCAAAAGTATTGAAAACCGATCGCCGCAGCGATGCATAACGAGCTCCCATACCGTATCCGGGAGATCAATGTTCGGAAAGACATTGGGCAGATACCGGATTTAATCGAATTGTGTTTTCATCCCTATCTTGATCCGGATGGTGCGGCGTTTATTGACCGGATGCGGTCCGTCGCTGAGGACTGGAAGCGTCTTTCTTTCCTTTCGGTGTTCACGCAGGTTGATTTCTCGATTCTGGGCTATGTTTGTGAAAACCGGGAGGGCGAAATCATCGGAAACGTCAATTTATTCCCGGTGAACGTGAAAAACCGGTTCGCTTTCCTGATCGCCAATGTCTGCGTTCATCCACAGTATCGCGCGCGCGGAATCGGCGCTTCCATGATGCGGGAGGCCTTGCATTATGCGGAACGGCAGCACGCTTCCGAGGTATATTTGCAGGTCCGCGAAGAGACGCCTGAAGTACTGCGGATGTACATGAGACTGGGCTTTTCAGAGGATTCACGACGGACAGGCTGGCTGCGCCCGCGAAAATTGGTCCGGGATTGTGTTGACCCGTCCATCCGGCGGGAAAAATTGAACTGGCAGGAACGGCACCTGCTCACCGGAGCTTTTAAAAAATGGTATCCGGATGACGTGATCTGGAACCTGAATTATGATTCAAAACTGTTCCGCTACGGGTGGTTTTTCAGCGCCTGGCGGTTTTTGGCGCGGAGCGATACCGAAGCTTTTCGGATGACGGACCCGGAAGGGCAAACTATTTGCTGGGTGGGATGGCAGCCGACCAACAACTTCAGCAATAATTTGTGGGTCGTTCCGGTGGAAAACTGTACGGAAGCGCAGATGAGGCAGATTCTCTCGGTTGTCGGCACGCGTTATGCCCGGTTCAAACCGCTGATGGTCAGTTTCCCCAAAGGCGTTTATGCGGACGCCTTCCTGGAATCGGGCTTTTTTGTGCATAACCGTCTGATCTGGATGCATAAGCCGTTGTGATGGGATACCCGAGGGATGGCTAAAATGCGAATCGAAAAAAGTTGGACAGGTCTGTGCAGTAATTTACTGTTTTGCGTGAACGGATCCGGAATTTTAAGCCGCTGGCGGTAACAGACATATCCCGGATTTTATTCCGGGATATGTCTGTTTAATTAGATGAATTTTGTTTCTTTATTACGGCAGGATGAACTTATTCACTTTTGCCGCGGAAGTGTCGACCACCCAGACCGCTCCGTTGCCGTCCACCATAATTCCGGTGGGCATGGAGACCGAATCAATGTTCCCGCCGCCCCCGTTCCAGGACCGGACCAGTTCCCCTGCCATTGTAAATTCCCAGATCAGGTAACTTTCAGGATCCGAGATCAGGACATTTCCTTCTTTTGTGAAGGCGACATACGGTTTGTTGTCCAAGGACTGTGAATACCAGGCCTGCACCTCGAACGTCTTCGTCACCCGGAAAGCGGAAGGATTGCTGCCGGAAATGTCAAAGATCTGCACCCGCTGGTTCCAGGTATCAGCGACTGCCAGCCATTTGTCCTCGAAGATGGCAATGCCGACCGGTTCGTCCAGTTCGCCTTCTCCCATGCCGGATGTGCCGAATTTGCCGATGAATTCTCCGCTGTCGGAATAAACCATGATGCGCTTATTTCCGGTATCGGAGACGAAGACCCTGCCGTTTCCATCCACTGCGACTGAGCGCGGGCCGTAAAAAGTTTTGGTCGGATCGCTTGGGTCATTCGCGTACCATTCTGCCAGGAATTGCCCGTCAGCGTCAAATTTCAGCATACGGTGATTCCAGGTATCCGCGACATAGATGCTGTTGTCCGGCCCGGCCGCGATCCCCCAGGGCTGATTCAAACCGCCCCGTTCGGCGGCGTCCCACATTCCGAGGTATTCGCCTGCGGCGGAAAAATATTGGACGCGGTTATTGTCCGAATCGAGCACGTACACCCGGCCGTTTTCTGCCACGGCGACGCCGCGCGGCGCCGTGAATTGCCCCGCTTCACTGCCCGGTCCGCCGATGGTGAGGACGGGGTTGATCTCGACAAATTTTTCGTCCACAAAGGCATCCTGACTGTCCGTCTGCTCTTGCGCCAGTGTGCTGAAATCGCCGAGCGACCACATCTTTTGCAGCAGATCTTTCTTCATATATACAACCATCCGGGCGGAAGGCTCCCAGGTTTCCAGGGTAAGCGTTGTTTTGCCGGTCGCCATGGCGTATTTTGTATAATCCCGGTTCAGCCAGATATCGAAAAGCGCCGAACGCATGGCGGGATCGGACAGCGCGTCCAGAATGCGCCCGGGTGTCAGGTTCCAATAATCCTGATTCGGCCACCACAGCCGGACATGTTCAAAACGATAATATCCGTTGCGCACGATCGGTTCCAGCCGGCCCTCTTTGGTTGTGTTGGCAATGATGATATCGTAATCCCGCAATTCCCGGGTCGGGTTTCCCTCTCCGAAATAATTCTTGGCGGGGTAATCCCGGAAATACCACCAATATGGATAGAGCGCATCATTGTCATAGGCAACTTTGATGGATTTTCCCTCCCCGGTCCGGGCAGCGATTTCTTCAATCTGGCGCAGCACGACTTTCGGTCCCGGTCCCGCATGCGCATAAACCAGGAATTCTTTTGCGGTATCGTAATTGATGAATGCGGAGACGTAGGCTGTCCTTGCCTGCAATGTGCAGAGGACGGCAAGGATGAGGAGCGTCAGCGTTTTCAGGATCGCTTTTGCCTGCCATTTTTTCCAGACCCGGATCAGAACAAAAAACGAAACCAGGAAAACGGCGGCAGCCAAGATGAATTGATTGGTGGCTTTCATCTGTGCCAGCTCTTTGCCGGAAAACGGAAGGACCGGCCCGCTGAGCGTGTTCAAAAGGCCATTAAGCGCGAAGCCGCCGGTAATCAGCACGACGATCCCGATGAGCCCGTTTTTCGAAAGGAACTTATCCCAGGGGAAAACTTCCAACAAATACCCGATTCCCCAGGCGGCGGAAAGGCACAGCGGCAAAGTGATATGCACTGTCAGCCAGGGCATTTTTTCACCCGCGACGGAATAAGCCAGCAGCGCGCTGAGCGACCAGTACAGAAGCAGCAACAGGGTCGGGATTTTGCCGTCATCCCGGTAAACGAAGAGCGGCGTTGCCGGGATACTTTCCTGTGATTCCGGTTCTTCTTCTCGAAGATCAGCCGGAAGCTCTGTCCCGGTTATGTCTGCGGAACCTTCATGAAGAACTTTCGTGTCTTCCGCCGGCAATTCAGCTGACGAGCCGAACGTTTCCCCGAAATCGGACGGGTAATCAACCGGCAGACTTGCGATGAATGATGTTTCTTCACCTTCCGGCTGATCAACCCCATTTTTGTCTGACGCGTCTCCGGAAAGCCGGCTGCCCGGTTTTTGGAAGAATTTGCGGTGCCTGGCGGCGATAAACACAGCCAGAATCGTTCCGGCGAGCGCTGCAAATTCATAGATCGGGATCAGAATCATCCCGTAATAGTAGAACGGCTGTCCCCCGCGCTGAACTTCGTGCTGGGAAAGCCAGTATCCCAGGCTGCCGATGATACCGGTGAAGAACCCCTGCCCGTTGGAAAACAAAGTTGTATAGAAGGTGATAAAGATCAGATAAAAAGCGGCCGCCGACTTGAGAAAGACATTCCGGTTCCACCAGATGCCGATCAGGAAAGAAACTGCCAGCAGAATTGCCAGCACAATGCCGGTACGGACCATTCCTGCAGCGGTGTAATCCAGCGGATCCCAGCCGATCAACTGGATCGGAAAAGCGGCGAGGTGCGGCAGGACCAGCGCACCGACGAAAACGATCAGATTGAAGGACGGCAGTTGGCGCAGCGCGGCCCAGCCGGTTTTGCCGAAGAGGAAAATAACCGCCGCGACCGCAACCAGCACACGCGAGCCGGCGATGACCAGGCTCGCGACCCGCAAGGAGCTGTCCGCGGCTGCCAGCAGGTAAAATCCGGCGCCGGCGAGGAGAAGAAACACGGCAGATAAAAGAAGAACCAGCCCTTTCCGGCGGATTTCTGTCCGGTTTTGCAGCAGATTCCACAGGTCGGCCAGAAAAAGGAACCCGCAGAAAAGCAGCAGCTGCGCGGCATAAATATAGGACACTTCTTTGGTGACGAACAGCATCACAATGGCGACCATCAGCAGGTAGAGCGAAAAATTATCCCTTTTCTCGAAATACCGCAACACAGCGTAAAACATTACCACCGCGATCAACTCGATAAATCCCTCATTGCGGGTATAACGCCCATAAAACAAGAGGAAAGGGGAAATCAGAAACAGAAATCCGCCCACCAGCGCGCCGATCCGGCCCAAATACCGGCGGAAGGCGAAAAGGACGAAAATGACCGCCGCGACGCTGAACAGCGCAGCCGGGACTCTGGACGTGTAGTCGTTATCGCCGAACATGAAATAGCTGAGCGCGACGATGTGAAACTGAAACGGTCCGTGTGTGACGGGGTCATGAGCGTATCCTGCCCCTTTGTACAGATTGTAGGAGGGGACGACATGATTGACCTCATCGTGAGACATCACCCGATCACCCAGGTTGGCGAAACGGCTGAGAACGGCAAGCAGGATGATAACGGTGATGATGAATTTCTCACGGGTGAATCCGGGGAAGCTCTTGACGAGCGGCCGGTCCAGCCAATCCGGCTGATGTTTGCTTTGTTCTGTCATAGATTTTGATTACCCTTTGTTTTGAGTTTGAAAACCGACTGCGTATGTGCAATCCGGTTCGCAAGCTTGTTGCCGGACGGGAATTCGGAAGATGAAAAAGTTGTTCCATGATTCTCCCGTTTGCGGGAGAATCATGGACAATTCGCTTTATTTTGAAAAGAGTTCGCCAATTCCGAACTCCCGATTACAGGCGTTCTCTATTGATTTTACCTTTTTTCAGGCTTTCATATCGTTTGACATCCGACTATCCGTAATTCGAATTTTGAAGGCAGATTTTTTGTGCGGAAAGAGTTTCATATTGCGAATTCCTGCCTGACTCAATTTCAAATTGCAGATCAACCCTGGTCCGGGTTAAAAAATTGATAGACAGCCCGGGAAATTTGAGATGCCATGACGTTGATCGGATCGAAGATCAATTGGTTGCTGCTGTAGAAAAACATGGAAAAAACATAAGTCGCGTTCGGCGAATAAACAATTCCGGCGTCACTGATGTTATGGATCAGCCCGTCCGCTTCCAGGATCCAGCCGTGTTTATGCGCGATTCTTGTTGTTTCCGGAATGCCTGCCTCCAAGAGAACAGCGGTTTTGTTGGCGGAAAGCATCTCCAGCATATGGACGCATTCCTCCTGTTTGATCGAATCGCCGAAGACAGCCCGGAAAGTTCCGCCGTTGAAATTGGCGCATTGATAGATGTCGTCCAGCATCTGTGAGATTTCCGCAGCGGTGGTCTGGTTATATGGGTCAGGATTGGTACTGATATCGGTTCTGGAATTTGCCGGCGTGTCATACCGCTGTAAAAGCGGTGCGCCGGTATAGAAATAGCCGCCCAGAAAGGTGTTCTGGTAACCCATTTTCTGCATGTCCTCCGTGAAAGTCACCGGAGCCAGCGCACCGCCGATTGTTTCAAGCAGATCATCTGCCGGGGCGTTTTCAGAGATTTTGATCATGAGATCAAGGTCGCTTTTCAGCTGATCCGGCAGCGGCTCGTCCCGATAATTATAGGTATAGACCATGATCGGAATTTTGATCGTGCTTGCGGCGGTAAAAGCAATGTCGGTGGGAACCGACTGCCCCTGTGCGAAGGCAAAGCAAAAATA
>CALAEB010000397.1 GCA_937890875.1 uncultured Anaerolineaceae bacterium
TTGATCTTATATTTAATCGAAAGCCAGGCATGGACCGCCGCCAACAGTGCACCACCCAGCATCGCGGCCGCCAAACCGGCCCAAATATTTTTGGTGATCGAGCCGATCACCGCACCCAGCATCGCGCCCATCAGCATCATGCCTTCAATCGCGACATTCACAACGCCGGATCGCTCACACAGGATCCCGCAAAAACCACCCAGAATGATCGGGACCGCCATCGCCATCGCGGATGACAGCACCCCGGCCAGGTTCAACCGTTTGTCTGCTGAAACATAAACCATAAACGCAAACACGAAAATCAAGCAGACCGCCGCCAGAATCGCGTTGGCGGATCGGCCAAAACCGAACAAAAATTGATATGTTCCGATCAGAATCAGCGTAATGCCGCAGACCGTCAGGGTAAGATTGGTCCGAATCAGCCAATCGCCCAGCACGCCGCGGGTCACGCCGCCGGGAGTCATACCAAAAGTTGAGATCGTGTCCGCATTCAGTCCTTTATTGAAAACAAACAAAACCAGCAGCCCAAATAAAACGAAAACCAGGCCGGCAATGCGATCCCGAAAACTGACAACCCGCTTCACAAAAATTGGTTTCGTTGCCATCATTGACTTCCTCCCCAGCCCGAAACGTTGACCGTTGTCGAAGCAGCTGTCTTTTTGCCTTTCAGGCGGAAAATTGTGCGGATGATCGCGGGTGCCGCAATAAACATCAGGATAAAGGCCTGCACAATCGAGACGATATCCAGCGGGATTCCGGTGTTGGACATCATGCTCCGCGAACCGGTCTTCAGAAAACCGAACAGGAAGGCCGATAAGATACACCCCAGCGGGTTGTTATTCGCCAGGAGTGCCAGTGCGATCGAATCAAAACCGTACCCGGCGGAAACGCCCAGCCCCATGGTGTAAGTCACACCCAGCACCTGTGTGGCTCCGCATAAAGCGGCCAAGCTTCCGGACAGCGTCATCCCCAGCACAGTCCAGACCCCGATATTGACGCCCGCATATTTTGCGGCATGTTTATTCGCGCCGGCCATTTGCAGATTCAGCCCGGCCGTCGTTTTGAATAAAAAGAACCAAACGATCACAGCCATGATCAGCGCAAAAACAAATCCCCAATGCAGATTTAACGGTTTTTGGAAAATCAGCGGGATCCTCGCGGATTCCTGCACAGCGTTTGAAATCGGCATCCCGCCGCTGCCGGCTTTGGTCATTGGTCCGGTCAGCAGATATTCGATCAGCCGGAGCGCAATATAGTTCATCATAATCGTATTGATCACTTCGTGGGACCCGGTCTTTGCTTTCAGCCAGCCCGGAATGAAACCCCAAAGCCCGCCGGCTACGACCGCGGCCAGGAGCGAAAGCGGGAGATGAAGTATTGCCGGCAATCCGGTAACCGTATAACCGACAAACGTCGCGGCGAGCGCTCCCACGTAAATCTGTCCCTCGCCGCCGATGTTGAAAACGCCGGCCCGGAAACCAAGCGCGACCGCTAAACCGGAAAAAATATAAGGCGTCGTCTCAACCAGACTTTGCAGCAGCGGTTTAAACGCCCGGTCTATCCTTTCACCGGTCTGCAAGGCCTGGCTGATCCTTGAGGGATCCCCAAAAGCGCCGGTAAAAAGCATTCCGTACGCTTTGCCGACAATTTGAAGCGCGGTTTTTATCCCGATCCCGAATCCCTCCGCAAATGCAGCGTAGACATCCGTGGACGTCAGAATAATGATGATCGCGCCCAGAAATAAACCTGAAATGATCGCTAAAAAAGGAATTTGGATCGCAGCCCAGAATTTGGAGAAAAAGCCGCCCTCTGCTACAGGCCTTTTCGATAATTCATCAAGGAAGATCTCACCAGTTCCCTGCTCAGCTCTGTTATCCTGATCTGGCAAATTGTTGGTCATCTTCATTGGATTCTCCTTCATACAGCATCTGCTGCCATTGTTTTTGAATCGGCATCACCGGTGGCAGCGGCCATCTCTGGATGCAGCCCCGCCATATATAATCCGATCTCAGATTTTGTCACTTGGTCCGCCTCGACCGTCACAACTGCTTCGCCTTTATACATCACAAGAATTCGATCGGACAAATCCATAATTTCATCCAGTTCGGAAGAAATCAGTAAAATACCGCAGCCTTTGTCCCGCATCTTCAGCAATTGTCCATGAATATATTCGATGGAACCGACGTCCAGCCCGCGTGTCGGCTGGGAAGCGACAATAAACCGGTTCTCCCGGCTTAATTCCCGCGCCACAATAACTTTCTGCTGATTCCCGCCGGAAAGCGCGCCTACCTCCGTCAACGGACCGGGTGTGCGCACGTCAAACTCCTGGATAAGCCTCACCGCA
>CALAEB010000398.1 GCA_937890875.1 uncultured Anaerolineaceae bacterium
AAAGACAAAATGCTCATTAATGGATCACGTGAGCGGGATCGGATATCCCGCAGGACCCAGAAAATGATGCTCAGCCATAAAGCGACGATAAACGCGACTCCGAGCGAAGTCAAAACCAGGACAATGTTATTAAGTATCTGCGGGTCTATATCCATATGATTTCCTGAATCAAAAAAATTATAGCATAAGTTCCCCTGAAAAAAAGTCTCCCCGACCTTTCGCCGGTGTGAATCGAAATAAATATTACGGAAATATATTGTCAGGATAAAAGGATGTCTTTTTGCGTTCCGGCGGATCCGTTCCATTATGAAATCCTCCTCAGGTTTCAAATTCCCGGGCAGAAAGCGGAAGACAAGTAAAGTAAAATAAGATTGAGAAAGTAATCGGCGGACGGCTTTGGCGGGAAGGATTTGCGATATTCCTTGACACATATAACGAAAAAACAATGGTTCTCTTTTTGGCTGATCACCGGGTTGGAAGGTTTGTTTGCCTGCGCTTTGATCGTTGCATTGCCTTCTGATCAAGGAAACGATTTCCTGTTCGGCTTGTCAAAAATGCGGCTTCTTTTATTCGGCGCGGTGCTGACAGCCGCGGGACTGTGTCTTCTTTGGGCGGTCAGGATCAAACGAAGCGACGCGTCGATGGATGATTCGGCGTGGATAGGCTGGATGACCTTGCTGTTCCTGTATATCCTGATGATTTTGCTGGTTGTTTTTTTATCCCCGCTGCGGGATTTCGCGCTGATACAATCACTGTTTCAGCGATTATCTCCGCTGCTCCTGTGGCTTGCTTTGTTTTCGATCCAATCGCTTTTTTTATTCTCTCGAAACCGGTCCGGCTGTATCAAATGGTTCAAGAAGCAAAAGACAGCAGTTCTTTTATCCCTTTTTTTGTTTTTCGTGTCCGGATGTGCGATTTTGACCGCTTTGCAGACAGGCGTCGGGCTGGAAATTATTTCGGGGACATTTTATCGGCAAGGGGTTTCTCTGCTGGAAGGGCAGTTGATATTGCCGGTTCTGATTCTGTTCCCGATTTTGATCCTGAGCGCTCTTGTTTATAAGCGTACAGCGCCGTTTTGGCAGAGAAATGAACGGCTGAAAAAGATTTTGGGCGGTTTGATCCCCTGGCTGATATGGCTTGCGGCTGCGGTTACCTGGATAGAGACACCTTTTGAAGGCAGAAGTTATTTTTTGCCGGCGCTTCGGCCGCCTAACCAGAATTTTTATCCGGCCTCCGATGCGGAAGGATATGATATGCTGGCGCAAAGCATCCTAATCGGCAATGGGTTCCGCAATGGGATGACAGTTGTTCGCCCGCTGTATGTTGCGTTTCTGGCGCTGCTTCATACACTGGCAGGGAATGATTATCTGTTGCTGACGAATTTGCAAATTGTTGTGCTGGCGATCTTTCCTGCGGTCATTTATCTGATCGGACGGGAAATTAGACTTCCGGCGGCCGGATTTATTGCTTCGATCTGGCTGATTCTGCGTGAAGTTGAATCGATCCGTCTGACGCCTTTGATCCAGATTTCAAATTCCCGGCTTCTCATGTCCGATATGCCGATGGCGCTTGTAACCGCGCTGATCCTGCTTGTGGCGATCCGTTGGTATCGGGGAGAAAAGGCTTCAAATTCAACGGCGCTGATTACAGGCGGGCTCTGCGGTGTCGGTATGCTGATCCGTACGCAATCTTTTGTCCTGGTGCCGGCGGCGCTTTGTTTCTTTCTGATCGGAAAAGTTATAATGAAAAAAATGAATCGTCACGGGATCTTTCAATGCTTTTTATTGATTGCAGGATGCTTGCTTGTTTTTTCTCCCTGGCAAATTTGGAACAGGATTTATCCGAATGAAAGCATAAGCGGCCAGACCTCCGAGGCGGATTATCTTTACCGGCTTTATGAACGGGCGGCGGCCGGCGAGTCCTCATCCGCGCCTGCGGACGAGTTTATTGGAAATGACGCTGAAAAACCAAGCCTTCTCGGGTTGATCGCGCAAAACCCGCCAAGAATTTTCGCGTCTTTTTCCGCACATTTTTTTAACAATGAGCTTTCTACGCTGCTTGTTTTGCCGGTTCGTACAGAAACTCCCGGGACAATTGAATCCTGGTTTCATGACCCGTCCCTTTTCTGGTACCGGGAGAGTTCCCGTGATACGCTGGCAGAGAATACGGTTTGTGTGTTGATTTATCTCAGCCTGATCTGTATCGGAATCGGCTATGCCTTTCATCTGGCGGGTTGGGCAGGGCTGCTGCCGCTCTGGATCCATTTGTTTTACAACGCCGGGACGGCTGCAGCCCTGAACTCCGGTTTCCGTTTTGTTTTCCCGGTCGATTGGGTCGGCACTTTTTATTTTGCTTCGGGTCTTGCCTGTGCGGGATATCTTCTGATCAGGATCGTTTTTGCCGGCTTTTTCCAGATCCCTCAGTTTTCCGCGAATTCCGAACCGCGATCAAAAAAGAGCGGAAGGAATTTATTCCCGGCCGGGGCGGCAGCTGCCTGCCTGCTTGGGATTGGACTGATCCTGCCGCTTTCCGAAGTTTTGATCCCTTTCCGTTATCAGAACGAATTGATTCCTGAATCTGAATTGTTTCAGGTCGTCTCTGAAGCTTCTTCCGGCCAAATCTGCTGCTCAGCCGGGCAATTGCGTGCGTTGATCGATGACGGAAAACTGATTGTGACTGAAGGCAGGGCCGTTTATCCGCGTTTTTATCCTTCCGGTGAAGGTGATTCAGGCGGCAGTGCGCCCATCAAACAATGGGCTGACTATGACCGCCTGATATGGATGCTGGTTAACCGCCGAATCAACACGGTATCTCTGCCGGTTTCCGCGACAGCCGCGTTCTCCCCGATTGCCGACCCGATGGATGGCATTGTTATCGGAACACCTGAGAATGGATTCATCGATGCATGGTGGATTGTCGGAATTAACGGCGATGAAACGGAGATCTGGCAATCCGCAAAACTTGAGGAGAATTTCGGAGCGATGTGATCATATGCCTGCGATGAAACAAAGCTTTCTTCAACAGGATACCGGATACTTGAAAGCGGTCTGTTTGAATTGGAATATCCCTGTGGCGGATATGTCCGCTGAAGATATTTCGGATGCTCTGATTGAAACAATTCTCCAGCCAGAACGTGTCAGCCAGATTATTCTTTCCGCGCCGGACGGAGTAATCCAGGCTGTCACATTATTGATCCGGAATCAGGGCGCTTTCCCCGCAGGCGGGTTTCGGGAGCGGTTTGGCGATATCCGAATCATGGGAGACGCAAGACTGGAACGGGAAAAACCGTGGCTCGCGCCGCAATCTGTCGCCGAATGGCTTTGGTATCGGGGGATCATTCAGGTGGGAATGCTGCATCGCAGACATCAGGGGAGAGGTGAGATTGCCGAGTATGTTTTTATCCCGGATGAGTTATTCTCTCTCTTGTCCGGAAACAGCGCTTTTCAGATGTCCGACGAAAAAAAATCGGAACTGATCATTCGTCCCGCTGCCCCGGATGAAGTCATGAAAAGCGATCCGGCTGATGATATGATTGTGGATCTGAGCTGCATTCTTCTCGCCGCATACAGAACCGGAAATCCGGTCGCGGATTTATGGACAATTTATGGTGAGAAAAAGACAAAATTCCTGCTCAAATTATTGGAGTTGCTGCGGATAATTGATCCTGTGGATGTTTTGGATCCTGAGGCAACACAGACGTTCCTGCAAATCAGTCGGAACAGCGCTGTTCAACAGCTTTTCAGTGCGTGGATGGATTCTGCTGCGGTGGACGATTTGCGCGCCATAGAAGAATTGCATGTTGATTCTCTGGTTGATTATTCTCCGAAACGAATCCGCGCGGTGATAATCGATTTGCTGGCCAAAATCCCCGAAGACATTTGGTGGAGCGTCAAGAGCTTTATTTCTTATGTTCAGGAGACGGAACCGACATTTCTGCGCCCGAATGGAGAAAATACCACCTGGCTGATTCAAAATCGGAACGCTGATCATTTTAACCGATGGGAAAACATCGAAGGACTGTATATCCGCTACTTGCTCGCCTGTCCATTAAATTGGCTGGACGTGATTGATATTGCTTATAATAAGAAGGATGATCCGGCGGACGACCGGCTGAGATTCAGCGCTTTCCGGATTCGGAAGCAAGGAAAAAGGATTTTGCAGGAATCTCCTCAGGGCGAAACTTTTTCCGGCAGCGAAAATGGCAGACAATCCGTGGAACAGGAAATCCCCAAAGTGAATATCGATGGGCGGATCATTCTGACAAACGGGACGTCACGGATTTTTCGCTATCATACCGCAAGATATTGCGAATGGGAAAAAATTGAAAAAAAGCAGTGGGAATTTCGCATCACCCCAAAATCTTTACAGCAGGCGAAGGAGAAAGGTTTGTCCGTCAACGCTTATATCTGGATGCTGCGGCGGAGCGCGGGAAAAGCTGTTCCGGAAAAACTGCTGAAAGCAATGCTTCAATGGGATAAGGTACATACACAGGCATCGATGTACCAGGCGACTTTGCTGACTGTCAGCAATCCGGATTGGATTGATGCGCTGATTAATCAGAAAAATACATCCCGATGGGTTGAACAGCGGATAAACCGGAATACAATTATTATTAAACCGAAAGGTGAAAACATAATTCGGCGGGCGCTGATTGAATTAGGCGCTTTGGTGGATAAACAATCATAAAATGTGACGAAGGATTTGAAAAAAAATCCTCTTTAGGAGAAATTATCATGGAAGAAACAAGGAAAAGACCGCCTGTTTGGGATTATTCTTCAGTGGATCCGGATAAGGCGGCATTATTGAAAGATGCGCTTCGTTCCGTTGTCGATCCGGAAATCGGTTACAGTGTGATCGATTTAGGATTGATCCGGAATGTGACGGTGGATGATAACCGTATTCTGATTACAATGATCCTGACAACACCCTTTTGCCCTTATGCCGGACAGTTAATTGAGGAAGTGCGGTTGCGAGCGTCAAAAACCCTCTCGATGGAAGCGAACGTTGACCTGCGCTTTGATCCGTGGGATCCGGATATGATGGAAGAAGGTTTTGAATTTGACTGGGGTTTTTAATAACCCCAGTT
>CALAEB010000399.1 GCA_937890875.1 uncultured Anaerolineaceae bacterium
CCATCTGCCTGCCGGGAACCTCACCACCCGGCTGGTCGCACCCTTCGTCAAAACCGGAGCCACCAGATAGCAGTCCCCCAGCATATACTGATCAAGCACCTTCTCCAAGCCGTCATTTGGAAACACATAAGCCATTGGCCGCATAATCGGCTCCCCTGTTTTTGAGGCATGGATCGCAAGCGCCAGGATCTCCGGCCCCATTTTCCGGCGCAATTCGATCATATCCAGGCAGTATTTCAGGTGTGTTTCATCCAGCACACGATTCGGCAGCAACGAATACTGCACTACCGAAAAAAACGTCCCGCTTTGTGCCCAGCGCACAAACAACTCCTGGTCGACATGGCTGATATCCCAGGAAATCTCACCGCCGCCTACCATATCCGGGCAAGTATAGGCATATCCGCACAGACCCTGGGCAAGCGAAGTGGGGATCGTGTCAGCCAGTCCGCCCTGTCCCCATTGATGCGTCTTATCACATACGCGCTGCAACAGGTGCTGGCCGCCGAGTTTCCAGCAGGCCCGGTATTCACTTAATCGGTATTTCAAGCCGAGCCGACCATAATCCTCGCAATGCTGATTGGGGGTACGCGGACGAAAGGATTGATAAGCAGGTGAATACCGGAACGGGTCCCCGCCGTCAAACTTAAACCCGTCGACCCCGAACTCATCCACCAAAACATCCAGCTCATGCTGCAGCCAGGCGAAAGCCTCCGGATTAGACAGATCCAGCACCGCACTATAGCCATTCCACCAATGTTGGATCACTGGGGACCCTTCCGTGATGCCGGAAAACTCAAGCTCGTTCTCCAAGGACGTTCTTCCCGCGGTCAACAGGTAGCCTTTCTTTGCCAGCATTTCATAATCACGCGTGTCGGCCGTCACCCAAGGGCAGGTCCACAGCATCACCAGAAAACCCCAAGCATGAAGCTGGTCGATCATGGCTTTTGGATCCGGAAAAGCTTCCAGATCCCAGCGCCAACTGCCGCAATTGCGGTACCAGAAATCGTCGATCATCAGAACACCCGGGGGCATGCCGGCCGCTAAAATCGAACGTGCATACTGGAGGATCTTCGCTTGCGTGGGCGCCTTTCGGATATCGATCCACGAATTATATTGAGGCGCGGTAAAGGAAAGCGCATCCGGAATCCTGCCGGAAGGCGGGAAATGGCTCGCACAGGCGGCCAGATAGGCCCCGCGCAAATGCTCATGCCCGTCGCTTTGAATCACCGGCACCAAAGCGTCCTCAATCAGCAGCCAGCCATCATTAAACTCGAAAGTAAACGGCGCCTCGCTCCAAATATAGCGTCCGCGGCTGGAAATTAACAATGGGCAGCCCTGATTCTCCATCAGATCCCGGTAAAGCGACCAACGGTATCGCGAACGCGCGTCAAACGGCATCCGGTCGCCATGCTGCGCCAACCCTCCCCACCAATATTCCTGCGGCAGCAGTTCGATCTCAAGTTTCGTGGAAGATTCCATAGCTCTCTATCTCAATTTTGAACAATGAATGAACCCAGCGTGAGCCAGCTTTTCAGGTCGGCATCCTGCAGGCGATTAGCAAACGCGAACGGCGTGCTATTTTGAAGCGGATTCACGACACGGAGCAGCAAACGGTAGGTTCCGGCGGGCAAATTGGTCGTGCCGGCATGGCTGTCGGACCACTCCGTGTAGCGCGCGGCCGGATCGCCGGGTAAAACGATCCCGGTTAATTTCCAGGACGTTTGCCAGCGGTCAACCAGATTCCCAGCGCTGTCCAATATCCCCAATTCAAGCGGCCAGTCGTAATAAAAAGGGGCCACGCCGTTATTTTCGATTCGGACATTCACCGCAAGCGGATTCCCGGAGCTGGATGGTGTGAGCTTCATCGCGGAGACATAAAATTCGTAGCCCATATGCCGTGCCCCATCCAGCGCGCGATTATAAACGTCCGAACCGCTCTTGAGCGTGGAAGCGGTGAACATAGAGTGAGCGACCAGCCAGGAGACATGGGTCGCGTCAACCGACGGGACAAAATTCTCCGCGTTCCGGCTGGGTGGATCCAACCAAACACACAATTGGATCTCCGCAGCTCGCCGCCAATCGGTTGTGTCTTCCATTTGTCGATCGCGCCGCGCCATTGCATCCGGCTCATAAAATACCAGTCGGCGCCAAAGGCGGTTTCATACGCAAATGAATCGTCATGGTAGCCAATATCCATATTCACGCTTTGGTATACCGTGCGCCGGTATGGAGCCGCCTCCTGCCCTCTGCTTTTCACCATGGGGTAACGAAGCAGGATCCGGGTCTGGTCAAAAGCCGCATCAAAGGCATTCAGAATGCGCAGTTGGGTCGCTTCAGAGGCAAACCAGTCCTCTTCCTTCGGATCCGGCTGCGACTTCAATAGCGCCGTCTCCTGAGTGTGTCCATCCTGCGGCCAGGTGTGCCATTCGCCCCAAAAACCCAGCAAGCCGATCTGGATGAAACCGATCCGCGGATCGCCGTCATATCTTCTGCCAAAAGCGGCAATGAAGGATTCAAGCGCCGTGATCAATTCAGGATCGTCATAATCGGGCGAAAGGCTCAAGGTGGGCAAATTCCCGAAGTAAGGATAATTTCGAACTTTCAGCCCGCCTTTGCGCAGGAAATCAGGGATGCCGCTAACGCGTCCGGGATAATCCAAATAGACCCTGAAAACCGCCTGGTGACCACGTCTTGAAATCGAGATCAACTGCGGTTCAAGACCGGTATCAAAGGTAAAACCATCCGGCCCGTTCATCAGGTTTTTCAAAGGCACATAAAAGAATTCCATGCTGTGGGGAAAATCGCTCTTGATCGGATTTTCCGCCGATCCGTAAGCATCATAAAACGGCAGGAATCCTTTCAGCGGGTTCCCTGCCGGTGCAGGTGCATAGTCCTGCGCGATCCAGTCAGCCGCAGCCGCATTCGAAGCGGAATGGAAAGCAGCGGCGCCGGAAACCGGCAGGCAGGCCACAAGCAGCGCAACCACAATCAACAAACCTGAAAAAATAGTCAGAATGTCAAAAGTTAAATCAAAAATGGAAGATGATGCCATCAGTTCTCGATTCATCATAGGCCCCTTCCCACCGTCTTCTGAATTTGTTCCCTCCCTCCCGGCAGACGCGGATGTGGTACGCCGGGAGGGAAGGGTAATCACTTAGCCGCGCTGCTAAAAAAGCGCGTTGATCTGTTCGTTCAGTTGCGGCAGCACATCGGCCGCTTTAGCGGAACCGTCAAAGATGTCCTGCAGAGCAGGCGCAACCAGGTTATACACTTCCGAACCATGGTCGGTCATGGGCAGCAGATACGTGCCGCCTTCAGCCGCTGCCTCGTCTGTGAAAGCGCTCACATCGACGCCATCCGCCGCATGCTTGGCGATGGCTTTATCAACACCGGACTGGATGGCCGGGAAGACCACGCCATATTCGCCAACGATATTGGCGCAATCTGGTGAAGCCAGATAACTGACCCACTTCCAGGCTTCTTCGGGGTACTGGGTTCCGGCCCAGATCGCGTCCGAAAGGCCATTGATGGGGGATTTCACACCTTCGGGGCTGGCGGGCAGTTTGCCGATGCCAACCTTGAAGTTCGAAGTGGTGGTCAGGTTGCCGATCTGCCAGGAACCATCCGTGGTCATAGCAGCTTTCTTGGCCTGGAAGATGGCCTTGTTATCAGCGCCGGAAAGTGACTCCGAGCCGGGCGCAAAACCGTGAACCAGGTGCAGGTCAGCCCACCATTGCAGCGTCTCCGCCACACGGGAATCGTCATAATGGAATGTCGTCGTCCACGGGCCATCAGTCAGGCTGAAGCCGGTGCTGGCCGCGAAAGAAGACCATTCGGTCTGCCCGCCGGTTCCGGGATCACCGGCGCCGGCAACGAACCCCCACTGGACAACATTGTCTTTGTCAAAGTCCGGATCCAGGCCATTGCGCCCCTGGTCATCAAGGGTCAATTTGGCAATAGTCTCCTGGAAGGTGCCGCCGTCAGCCGGGTTCCAGGTCCAGGTTTCCATAATGGCAGGATCAATTCCGGCCGCCTCGAACATCTCCGCGTTGTAGAACACGGCGATGGTATCCCAATCTTTCGGTAACCCGTACCGTTTGCCGTCTTTCGCCCACAGTTCCGGATCGACCAGATAAATTGAAGAGATCGGAAGAGCACACGTCTGAAC